>NZ_JBPLBG010000030.1:0-108413 GCF_054039255.1 Candidatus Harpocratesius sp. | reverse complement strand
TTGCTGATATATATGCAGGTTGCTCAATGTAAATTTCAGGACTTAAAACATCAAATATTTCAACTGTAATATTGCAAAAACCAGTGATATTCTCTGCTGTATAGAAATATGCACCGATACAGTAAAGTCCTGGAGACCAACCAGTCATATCGAAATTAACAGTTGTCCCATTGAAATAAATTGAGTCACCTCCTAAAATTGTACCACCACCCCATACATCTACGATTTCGTAATTTGCAGGTGTTAATGGCCCATATAAATATGGTGTCCACGAAAGGATTAAAGTTTCATTAACATTCGCAGATAAATATGTAGGTTGGTCAATATAAATCGAGCAGTTAATTTCTTCAACATGAATAATTTTGGATGTTGAATTTACATCACCATCATTATCTGTAATTGATAAATATACAACATAATCCCCAGAGAAATTGAAAATATGAGTTGGGTTTTCAAGATATGAAATGTCTCCATCTCCAAAATCCCAAAAATATTCTGAAAAGGGTTTATTTCCTCGACTAGTCAAATCGGTAAAGCTGACCGTCTCATTCACCTTAATATTGATAGGACTATAAGTAAAATCTACTTGCGGAATGTTATCAGGTTTATTTGGATCTGTATTATAAATAAATACTTCATCACCATCATAGAGTTCATCCCCATCACTATCAGGATTCGCAGGATTTGTAAAGTACACATTTATTTCATCACCATCAAGGAGATTATCTGAATCACTATCAGGATTAAGTGGATCTGTATTTGTTGTAATTCTTTTTGTAGTTCGATCAGAAACTGGAAAATTGTATAAATTGCCATTATAACCATTTCCACTTTGATCAATGCAAATATCTCCTGTAGCATTTTCAAAGTTATAATATAAAACCATATCATCTGCTGGATTTGTATTATTCTTTAAATCTATAATTTCAGTTAAGGACAATTCTCGTTCATAAATGCGAAAATCATCAATATGAAAAGTGGCAAAATTACTCGCAGTTCCAAACAAATTTTCACACCCAATAAACATACTGCGTGAATTCGATAAAGACCCTGCTGTATCAATCAAGGAATTTCCACCTGCAATTTGGCCATCAATATATACAACTTTACGATAACCTCCTGAAAGATCTGCTTCTTTATCCATCATGCAAACAATATAAAGCCATTCGTCATATTTAGGAATGTCTACGTAGAGATATTGTCCAGTTCCACCATAAGCTCTAAAAAGGAATTGATTCGTAGAGCGTAGTATATTAAAGCGATACCCATCTGTTGTTAGCGATCCTTGGTCTGCTCCAAAAACAACACCATCGTTGCCACTACTAGGAACAAATAGCCAAAATGCAATACTAAAAGTATTTGATAAATCGGGATTTAAATTATAATACGTATTTATATAATCATCAACACCATCAAATTTTAAAGCAAGGTCATCAATACATTCTTCATAATCAGTCAAACCATCAAAATCAGTATCTGGATTAGTTATATTAGTAAAAAATTTATATTTCTCTTCACCATCACTTAATCCATCATTATCAGTATCGATTTCAAAAATTGATATACTCGCAAAAATCTTTAATTCCACCGATCCAATTCGCCAATTTGTATCAGAAATAGTTGTTCCTCTTCCATTAGAAACATTCAACCTAAGGAATCTACCAATTCCAGAGAAAGAATAATTAAGAAAACATTCAGAATTTCCAGTTATTGATATCAGCTGATTCCAATTTATACTATCATTTGATATTTCAATATTGAAATCAATTGGAAAATATATATGTTCGCCATTTGTTGAAATATAAGGGTACAATTCCATCCGTGTTAAGTTAAATTGTTCAGGAAATTCGACTCTAATCCATTTTGCTGCACTGGAATAATCAGTATAAAAATTCATACTTGAATAAAATGATTGATTTTTCGACATTCCAAAATATTCTGATGGGCTATTATAAGGATAAAGCCATGGGACATTATCAAAATCTGTTTCGTTTGGATAAATTTTATCATTTATTTTTTCTATGGGAGCTTCTGCTGCAGAAGCACTTATAGTTCCCTTATCACTAATATCTATATCCACATAATCAGCACTCTGACTATTTGGAAAAAATTCCGAAAGATGTCTATGAGTAGATTCGATCTTTTCTATTCTTTTTTGATCTAAATTAGAAATTAACGCAAAATTCTGCTGAAAAGCAAATACACTAATAAATACAGATAATATTATCAAAATACCTGTCTTTCTTAATAGATTTGATTTTTCATATTTCATTTTAAACCACTAACATTTTGTTTGTAAAAAATGTTAAAATAATATATAGTGATTTACATAAATAAATATTATTTTTCGTATTTGTAATTGGAATAAAAAGAACACTTGAAATTATTATGTAGATTTGTTTAAAAAGAGAAAGAGTTCTTTTTTCATGAGGTTTCACAATAATCTTTCTCACTTATCTATCAACTTGACATAATACTATTTCATGTAGATGGTGAAGATTAATGTGAAAAGTCATGTTTTTTTTTTTTAATTTTTATATAAAACAAATTTTAAGTGAATTTTCTCAACAACATTTCCAGCATCTCATGCAAATTAAATAATTTTCTTTTAATTCTTTAAATTGGTCAAAATTTTCATATTTATAGTTTATTATGTAGAATTTAAGCGAGAAAACATAATTTATTCATTTTTTCGGATTTTGATTAGTTATTTTTACTTTAAATTGTATAATCGGTGAAGCTGCACACCTACTCTTAGATTGTCGTATTGCATAACAATTTGATAACATTTTTGAACAGAAAAATCAAAATCAGCATTGTTCGGTTGAAGCCATATAGGGATTTTCCCAAAAAAATTAGGTGGTATCACTTTTGGTGTGAATTCTTTATCAACAACATATTTCAACTCATTTGGCTTACATTTAATAATATAATTTGCCATTGGTTTAGGTGAGCATACAATCCAATCAACCCCAGAATCCCCTGTAGGAACAGGATTAGTTCCGTTTGTTTCGATAGCAATTTGAGGTTTTTGTGAAAAACAAGAAAGTTGATGAATTTTCTTAGATAAAGATTGCAAAGAATAAAGTGTAGGTTCACCACCTGTAAAAATGACATGAGGATAATGAATGCGCAAAATTATTTCGTCTTCAGTCATCAAAATTCCATCATTCCATGATTCCTTTGTATCACACCAAGAACATCGAAGATTACAATCAGCAAAACGTATAAACGTACAAGGAATTCCCAACCATGTTCCTTCGCCCTGTATCGAATCGAAGATCTCGCAAATATTGTATTCCACACACAAAATAGGAATAGACTAAATTAAGATTTTTCGATAAGAAAAACAGATTTGAAATAGTTAAAGTTTTTACTCAAATCGAGGCAATTTAGCCAACTTATCAAACTAATTTACACCTAAGATAATGACTTGAAAAGTATCAAATTAAATCTTGAAAAAGAATAAAAAAGAGAAAATTCAGAGTAAAAAAAAGAGAATTAATTACTAAGTAATTATTAGAAATTGAAAAAAAAGAAAAATGATCAGAGTATTGCTTATGGATTATTCTCTTTAGCAGCTCTTTTCTCTCTTCGGCGTTCTTCCCGACGTTCTTTTCGTTCTTGGCGTTTTGATTTTCGTTTGGCTTTAGCTTCTTGGCGTTTTTCCCATTGTTCGATTTCTTTTGGTTTTTCCAGTTTATAGCGAGTATATCCGTATTTTTTATGAATAATATCAAGTGTGTGAATATACATAATAGTTATATAAGATGTGTTTAAATCGTTTATAATCAAAGTCTGAGTTGCACCTCCCACCCATAAAAAGAGTGGAACTGCAATACCAACAGTAAGTATCATGTTCACATCATAAATCCAACCGAAAAGTGCTCCAACAAATCCACCTATCAACGCATTAGTTGCCCACATGGTATATTGTATTACCCGGAATACTTTATTTATGTTTGACCGTTTGATAAAAAGATCTACAGTATTAGTGACAATCATTCGGATAGAGCGTAGTAAAGCCAAACTGTATGGTCGATTTTCGATTACAATTGCAGGCATGGTAAACATATTTAATTGCATCCATAAACGTTCAATTAATGGAGCCTTCTTTTTCTTTCCTTTAACTTTCTTTGTTTTATCAAATGATTGTGGATCAACAGGTTTCACTTTTGCAGCTAATTCCATTGCTTCTTTAGGTGTTTTTGGATGATAATCTCCCTTTAGGAATTTGGTTACAAATTGTATCATATGAATAATTGTAGAAGTAAACGCATAACCCATTAATCCCCACCATCGTCTGCGTAGGATTCTAAAACTCTTTCCAAATGAAAGACTACCACCTCTATACCAATGATGGATCATCAATTGTTTCATTCCTAAAGAGGAATAAAATACAATATACATTAAGAATACAAATAGAGCAGTGAAACCGATAAACATATATGTATCGCTTACTCCTAATTTTGAAACTTCTTGATATATTACGGTAGGTCCATCTTTTTCTACCTTAAAGAAGAATTTCCATGCAGTTACACCATAAAAGAAGGAGAGCAAATTAACCCAAAGTGTCTGGAAAAATTGTGGAATTAACATCTGTTTCTCTTTTACTACAACTAAACATGACATTTTAAGAAATTTACTTGCTAATTTGAATTTTCTATGCCAAATGGTTAAAAATAAAATAGAGGGTATTATAAGCACTAAAAAGACCCAATTGTAATTTTGTCCATTATATTCAAATTCAACATATCGATATAAAATATAATATAATGCAACTTGTACAAATAATACCAAATACATGACAATCATTGCAAGTTCTGCAAAAACTCGAACAATGAAATACGCAGAAAGAAGGGAAACGATGTAAATCCCTATAATAACCAACAAACTCACGACAGAATATTTCCCAATAATTTTTGACATTCCTTCTAATTGATCTAAATCTACGCCTGCATATTTTATAGAGACATCCAAACCAATTACATATACACTCCAAATTCCAATACCGAAGAAAATCATAAATAGAATGACTAAAATTCCTTCACTTATTCTGTGGAATCGTCCAAAAATTTCAAAACCTTCTAAATCAAAAGGTGGATTCTCTCGATAGAGTTCTTTGTATTTCTTGACTCGTCTGGATTTCAGTTCTTCTAGCTTTCGTTTTTGTTCTTGTTTTTCTTGACGCTTCCACTCTAATTTTTCTTTTTTAGATTTGAATTTTTCAATTCGCCTCTTCAAGAATTGACTTTTCTTTGGATCTAATTCAGCTAATAATGTCAATAGCTCAGCATCTTGTGTTTTCTTATAAAATCGAGTCAATTTTGAGAAAATATCTGTTTGAAAATTCGGTTGTTTCTGCCAAATATCTTTTAAAACTAAAGAAATTATATGAATCACTTCTTCATCATTAAATCTGAGTAAATTATAACACATGTTTAGAACATCATTTGTCCTCTCTGGAAATTTAGAAACTAATGTATCCAAATTAGAAGCTAACATGAATCTGACATCTTCATTAGAATCAAAAGCCAACCGTTGAAAACTGTAGAAAATTCGATTATTTTCAGCAAATAACTCTGGATTCATGAAAAGAACTTGAAGTATCATTTTCCCTGCATCTTTTCTCACAGCTGGATTGCGATCTGAAATAAGTTTAAAAATAATATCAAAGTAGTTTAAGAAATCTTCTGGATTTGTGCGGAAGATTGCCATGAAAACGCCATGAGTAGTAGATCTGATTTCATGATTATCAGAAGAGGCCAATTTGAGCAAAGTTGGAATCACAATTTGCATTCTAGTGCCTTTTTGATGATATTCAAGTAATTTTGTTACCAAAATCTTATGAACTTTAACAACAGATGTGTTTGCAAAAGAACGAATATCTTGCTGAAATCTTATCTTGTGAATATTATTCTTCTCTGCAAAGTCAAAATAAGTCTCTAAGGCTTGAGTTGCTACCTCAGAAAGCGGATCTTGCACCGCTCTTATTATAAGTTTCAAACATATAGGTATATTTATTTGTACCAAAGTTATTTTACTCATTTCTTGTATGATTGCTTTTTTAACAGCAGGTGGATTGTTAACATTATAGAGTTTTACAAAATATGTATAGATAAGCGATTTGATACGTTTATACTTCTTTCTATCATCTCTCCTGGATAAAGTGGGAAATCTGCGAATAAAGAAGCCTAAAACTTCTATAGCTTTTGCTTTAACATCTGGATCATTCTGTGAGATTTGATGTACAATAATTGAAAGGACTTTTGATGATTCACTCTCCATAGGAATAGACATTAACACATTCATTGCTGTAATTTTTGTTCGCGCATCTTTGGAAGTTCGAATAGTATCAACAATTAGATTTCTTACTAACTTTTCTTGATTAGTTGCTTGCAAAAGTCGGTTAAGCGCTTCAGAAACGCCCTCTTGTACTAAAGATTCTCTAGATTGCATTTGTTTATATATTAAAGGTTTAAAGGTTTCTTCATAAGGATTAACTTTTTCAGATTGATTGGTTTTGTAGTTAAGAATTTTATGTGTTTTAAAACCTTTTTTAGAATGATCACCAATTAAAGTCGCAAATAAAATTAACGTTTGTTTCATTACTTTTGGTGAAACTGGAAGATTTAGTAGAAGCAAATTATATAGTACTTCAAAAATTTCATTGAAATAACCAGTATCTATTGAATACAGAGTTTTCAAATGTCCAATCAAGATACCATTGATATTTGCAGTAATCTTTCTAAAATTTTCCCTAATTTTGAATAATATGTTATCCATTGTGATATCTGGATAACCGATGCGTTTTTTAGAGATCTTTTCTAAAAATATTCTTGAATATACATCTAAGGTTTTAGCTAATGCAATTTCTCCGCCTTTAGAATAATGAGCTTCTAAATAAACAAATAGGTCATCATATTTTTGGGGAGCATGATAGAAAATTTCAGCAATTAACGCCATAGTGGTGCCGTAAACAGTCATTGTTTGAAAATCTTCTTTAAAACCGAAGAAAGTAGTATTTTCATCTTTTAATTCTTGGATTTCAGCATATTCAAGAGAACCATCAATTTCATCAGCAGATGAAATGAGAATTGGTAGCAACTCAACTTTATCTAAATGCGGAACGATTTTTTCAGCAATTTGAGTTAAAATATTAAGTAAATCAATGCGCACTAAAGTACTTAAAGGAGTTTTTAACAAAATTGCAATATCATCCAATAAATAATGAGGAGAATCACCTTCAATGAAGAATCTATGAACTTGATGTCGAATATCCTTAATTTCATCAATAAGAAGAGGACTAAAGAGATGTAGGAAGAATTCTTGAGAATAAATATCTTCTCGAGTCTTCGCAATTACAATCAATGAAGAAACAGTCGCTTTTCTAACATCTACACTCGGTGAATTCACAAATAATTGAAAATGAGGATAGAGAAGTTTCTTAAATAAATCAACACTGATACTGTCAGCTAGACTTCCTAGAGCCACAGCAGCATCACTTTTATATTGTAAAATAGAGGATTTCAGATATTGTTCAATATATTGAAAGAAATTTTCAAACCATTCTGGCTTCACACTTGTTAATTTAACAACAATACCAATTTTTTGACGAACAATTTCATCATCAGAATCTCTAATTTCATTAAAAGTTTCCATTAATTTTGGGATTATATCAGGAACCATAACAGCATAATTACCAAAGGTTCTTAAAGTTGATACTATTACTCTTGTTTCTCTATGCTTTAATAATTCTATAAATATATTATTGAGATCATTACTTTCTTGGTTAAAATTTCGAGGAACTTTATCAATCACATCTAATGCTCCCAAAATGACGCTAATTTTGCTAGTTGTACTAAGAAGAGGTCGAATAAATTTCCAAACCGCTTTATGTTCTTCTTTTTCATAAAGTCCAACAATTTGGAAAACTACCTTAAATCCTTCAGCAGATAAATTCTTTTGAATTAATTCTGTACATAATTCTAAAGGATTCATAATTTTTCGACGCACTATTTGACGCAAAACATTACGAGCTTGTTTTATTTTCTGTTTTTCTTTTGACTCTAGTAACTCAATTAAAGTTGTTGTAAGTGATTTTTTATCAAGTTTTAGAATTATATTATCGATTTCAGATTTTAATTTATGAACAATATCAGGATTTTCATCAGAAAGTAGTTCACCAATTATTACTGAAATATGTTTTGCTGTTTGTTTAGAGAGATGATCTTTCATTTGAACATATTTAATAACAGTATCAGTAACAAGCAAACGCATTTCAACATTCTCGTGAGATGAATACTTCTTAAGAGTTTCAAAGTCATTAGCAATTATTGCACGATTTAAGACCCATTCATCTGCATTCTGTGGAATACTTTTATCCCAAAAAAGGAAATAAACTAAAAAGTAAATATTTAAGATTTTTTGAACTAAAATTGCAAAACCAAATGTTCGATATATTAATTCGCGGTCAGTTGTTCGAGAAAAATCTAAATTCAATCCAATTAATCCTAAGTTATCATCAGGAAAGAAATCAGGATACTTATACATAGCATTCATAAAAATTGAAAAGGCAATTCCAGTAATTATGTATGCTGCGAAAAGAACCATTTTTGAGGTATTAAGAGGTTCTTTGCTAAGAAATTTTTTGTAGAATCCAAATAAACCGAATAAACATGTTGTAAAAATAAAACCGAGAAAGTCCAATGGAAATAGAATGAAAAACATTTGTATTTGTTCAATTTCTTCAGATGTGATGTCGGGATTGATTTGGGCGAGAAAAGTAACTATTTCCTCAACTGCACCGGAGCGAGTAACACTTGGATTTGATACACTTTCAGGAACCTTTCCCCAAAATATTGGGATATAGTCGATGGAAAAACTAATTAGAGAATAAATTGTAGAGATTATTCCTAAAATAGCAATAATGTAAAAAATTAAAATTTGAGGTTCTTTTTTCAAGATTACGCGCCGCCCACGATAAATTGCATGAGCAGTCCCATTATATGTATAATAACTTAGATAGAACATTGGTCCTAAAAGAAGCCAAACAAGAAAGATAATCCCCACAGTCCACCCATTGGATAAATTACTAGGAATATTCCAATAGTTCAAAGCTATATATGATGTAACTAAAGGTGCCAATAACACTATAAAAAAGAATAAAACCATAGCAGCTAAAGTATTCCATGGAGATTCAAATCGATCTATAAGTTTATTTTCTATTGCCTGTTGAATTTCAGTTGCACCTTCTTGAGATGGTTTTGAAAGTAAGTAATATTCATAAACTGGATAGAAAAAAGAGAATCCCATTATAACAAATAGCGTAATTGGCAAGAAATTAGGAAATTGAAACGCTTTGACCATTTCTTCTGTCCATATAGTATTTTGAACACTTGGTAAAATAAGTAACGCATTACGGGCAAAAATACTACTGATCATTGCTAAAGCAAAAATAATCGCAAATGATACCATTATTGAAAATGTCATAGCACTAATTGTATTACGAATTTTCTGTCCTTTCGTATATATCGGAGATGTTTTTAATTCTTGCTGAATATAAATCCAACATCGAATCATGATTACAATTCCAATAAACGTAAATAATAATGTTAATCCGCTATTTAAAAGTCCAGCATAATCATAATTATTATCCGTTTGTAATAGCATGTTTCAATTATTGGTAAAAGATCGCTTTATATTTTTCCAAAAATTAGGCACTAGATGTTGATAATTTATAATGTAAATTTTATTTCAAAAAAATATTTTTTTTGTTTAACAAGAAATGAAATTGTAAATATAATTAAATCCCGATTGGGAAAATTCTTTCACAAATTTGTATACATATACT
Organism: Candidatus Harpocratesius sp.; assembly: GCF_054039255.1. Classification (NCBI taxonomy): domain Archaea; kingdom Promethearchaeati; phylum Promethearchaeota; class Promethearchaeia; order Promethearchaeales; family Promethearchaeaceae; genus Candidatus Harpocratesius; species Candidatus Harpocratesius sp. Next base: position 98,560 of record NZ_JBPLBG010000030.1, on the reverse strand, counting down.
TCAAGAATTCTATCTTTTAATTATATAATATAAAATCTTATTATTCACTTCAATCTTTAATAAATTCGATTGAATCATTATGTTTAACAAAATTCATTAATTACACTATGATTACAATCAATAATTGAAATTTTTATAATTCTGTATGAGTATCTTTTATTCAAGATGTGCAAAATTCACACTAAGATAGGAAGACACTTTTTAAAATGGTGTTTTGTGTTGTTATTAATTATCCCATTTTCTCCGATATATATGAAATCCAGTATTAATTCTCAAAATATTGTAATTGACAACACAAACGATTTAAATAATAGTCTATTTACCGAAAAACCCCAAAGTTCAATAAAAGTAGGACGATATGATGATGAAATTGATTGGACTGCTGTCTATCATAATTCACGAGATCCTTTTTATCGAAATCCAGGATGGGGAACCACTGAAGGAATAGAGCGTAGTGGTGCTGTTCCAGTTGGCACTGATATTACGATAAGAATTAGAACTTTAGCCTCTGATGTAGAGGATGTAAAAATCCGATATTGGGATGGAATGGCAGAATCAGAACACTATGTTACTTTAAGTGTATCTTTAACACAAGATGGATTTGATTATTGGGAAGGCGTTATTACTTCTCCTTCACAACCTGATGATTTTTATTATGGTTTTCAACTTACAGATGGAACAAATACTGATTATTATCATGATGATAATAAAGATGGTGGTGCAGGTCAAATGTATGGATATCGTAATACAGATCAAGACTGGGGGATAGTATTTTACGATCCAACATTTCATACTCCTGATTGGCATAAATCAACTATTGGATATCAAATTTTTACTGATCGATTTTTTAATGGTGATCCTACCAATGATCCAATAGGGGATGGCTCATCTGGTGATATTACTTGGTTTGAATGGGATGATGGTGAATACGATTTTTCTCGGGTTTATGCAGAGAAAAAGAATTGGGGAGAAACTCCTGCAGGTGGTAATGACTTTTTTGGAGGTGATCTTGCAGGAGTTATGCAAAAAACAGGATACTTAGAAGATTTGGGCATTGAAATGATTTGGTTTAATCCAATTTCAGAATCTCCTGATAATCACGGTTATTCAGTTAATAATTATACTTCTATTCAACCATATTATGGAAAAATAAAAAATCGAACTAATGGTATTGTAATCAGTGATAAAAAAGGTAGCCTTCATGTATTTGACACCCTTCAAGAAACATTAGAATCAGCAGGAATAAAGGTGATTTATGATACTGTAATTAATCATGCTTCAGCCCAATCCTATTTATTCCAACGGTTTGATACGAATGATCATCCAGAAGTAATAGATCTCTACCCAGATATTTTGGGTGCTTACGAAAACCCTGGATCACTTTATTATCATAGTTTTCGATTTTATACGTTTCCTAATGATTATGATGCCTGGTGGGGATTTAAAAATATTCCAACTCTGATATACGATGATCCAAATTCTGTAGTTGAAGATTTATTAGTGACAGGGGAAACATCACTATTTACTTTTTGGCAAGAGCACGGTGTGGATGGATTTCGTTTGGATGTTCCCAATATGTACCAAGATGGCCATGGATCTCGGGATTTAAATCAAAAAATTCGAGATGTTGTTAAAGCGAATAATCCTGACGGAATTGTTATCGGAGAAATCTGGGGTCGTGCAAATGCATGGTTAACAGGTACAATGCAAGATGGAGTCCAAAATATGCTTTTCAGAGAAGATACAATCGAATGGTTGAAAGGAATCATATCTGAAGACATCTATTCAGGTAGATTATTATATCCTCAAGAAAATTATCCTTCTGAAGCGTTTCGTTCTTTATGGACAATTTTAGGAAACCATGATACTGCTAGAATCTTAACAGAACTTGGTGAAAATGTTAATCGTTTAAAAATGGCCTCCGCGCTACAATTTACATATCCTGGAGTACCAATGGTGTATTATGGTGATGAAGTTGGTATGACTGGAGGTTCTGACCCTGGTTGTCGTAAAACTTTTCCTTGGGGATCAGAAAATACAGAGATTCTTAATCATTATAAAACCTTAATTCATATGCGAAAGAATTATGAATTGTTCCAATCAGGAAGTTTTAATATATATCCTAGTAATCAAACAGACATTCTTATTTATACTAGAGAATTGGGAGCTGGTCCAAATTCAACAGCAATTTGTGTTTTCAATAGAGGTGATGATCCATTAATGGTAACCCTTCCAGCAGATTTGAGTGCAAAATTAAATGAAAATCAACAATTGATGAATTTATTAAATCCATCTGAAATTGTAAATATTTCTTCAGACAAAGTGATTTCTTTTATAATTGATGCTCAGACACCCATGATTTTCATTAATGTAGAATCAAACGATACTACAACCACAATTGATGATACAACATCTGACGATTCATCAACTGATGACTCTGCAAATAATGAATCTAAGATTCCTTTTTCATTTAATTTAGGTGGTTTTGCAGCTTTAATAACTATCATGCTGATACTAAGAAAAAATGATAAAAAAAGAGCGTAGTTGAAATATTTTTTATGTATCTGATTTATATCACTTTTTTTTATTTATTATTATAAGTATTTGGGGAGTAATCTTTTTTTTGTAAATTTCTGTTCAATTTCAAGGATTAACCAAGAGATCAAATTCAAAAGAATTTTTACCCTCCCTATGTTATCATTCTTTGGCAATGATGAAAAAACTCGCCCTGATTGAAGGATGATGATAAATTCGAGAATAAACTGAGCCATTTTTGAAAATAAATCCCTGTGTGCGGATAAGTGCGAATAAGTTTTTTTCCATAAAAAAAAATTTTTTAGTAAAATCATCATTCTTTTTCCTTCAAAAAAAAACGCAACGTATATATTTTGAGGGAACTAACCTAGATCCCGTATTCATATGGTTAAAACCCCCTCACCAGTTACAAAAACGTCTCCAATTTTTCAGCAAATTCAAATGGATTATCGCCTAAGTTTCATTCTACTTAAAGAGAATTTAGTGCCATTAATTACAGTCGGTATAATTGGCTCCGGATTATTTTATTTACTGAATTTTCTTATAGAATCATTTATTTTTCCCTTAATTATATGGAAGAATTATTCAATCGTTGATCAAATTATTATCTATAATTTACTAAAATTTCCTCAACAAGGGATATTATTTGGATTTTTTGGCGCAATCATGGGAATGGTTCGTGATATTTTAGCATCTGGTGATGGTTTTACTCAAATTCAAAATTTTGTAGGATATATTGGAAAATATTGGGGAAAATTCTTTCTACTATCTATTATCGTAAATATTTTTACCTATATTGTTCGATATACAGGACAAGAAATACTTAATTTAGGTCTCGCCATTTTAGCCAACGTGATAACTTTAATCTGGTTTATAATATTGGTTGAAAGTAGTCCAGCCTTAGTTAATTCTAATAGTATAATACAATCTTTAAAAGAAAATTTTCGCATTCTTCGTAAAAATTACTCTCGGATTTTCATTTCTTTTCTTATTTTTTACATTATCTTTATCTTGCCTAAAATTATATTGTTTTTTTTAGAATATTATGTTCTCCCAAACAATTCTATAGGATATAAGACAGTATCAAACTTAGAAATCATTGCACAACTATTCTATATTTTAATTGGTTATCCAATTAATGGATTTCTTGCAATGCGCATTTATTTTGATTACAAATATGATTTTGTAAAAGAAGAATAGAAATATATTCAAAGTAATATGCATAAATCTCCACATAAACTTATTAGCACTCATCTATACTTTTTTTGTTGATTTTAACGAAAATTAAGAATATTATATTATAGTTGAATAAAGAATAATACTAAGTGATTTAAATAAATCTAAAATGAATTGAAAATATATAATTTAGAAAGAAAAAATAGGATTAGCGTGCACTTACACCATCCCAAGCTTTTATTTCTTTATCAACATAACCACAGTTGGCACATGTATCTTCAACTTCCCATTTTTCGAGCGCTGGATGAACCCTTGTCATTAAATTTCCGCATTTTGGACAAACTAGAAATTTAGCACCACATGCTTCACACATATTTAAAGTTCCATTCTCAACAAAGCGAAATGTGCGTTTCATCCACTCGTCGTGCACGATTCGAAACGCTTTCCCTCCACATACTTTACATATTTTCTCTACCATAATCAATCCCATTTCATTTCAAAAATAATGTAATAATAATAATATTTATACTCGAATAAGGTAAAAGGTTTTTCTTTTTTTTATTACTGAAATAATATGCTAATTGAATAAGAATTAGAAAGAATTCAGAAAGATAGAGAAAAATTCAGATTAATTCGGATAAATTCAAACTTATTCGCACTAATTTGTATATAATTGATAAAATCAATAAAAAACAATAAAAATTTTATAAAAAAATATACATATTAAAAGCATTCGAAGAATTAAATGAATATCCTATATCCAATCAGGAGAATAACGAGATTTATTCAATTTTAGACCTTTAATAATATCATCTACATAATAGAGTCCAATCACGCTACATTTTCCTGGGCTTATACGTGATGGAACTGTGCAAATAACATGTTCCATATTTTCTATAATTCCAAATTCTACTAATTTTTGAATACCATGTTGCATAATTTCTTCAGAGTTCCAATCTTCCATTTTTAAAGTTGGAATATAAATAGATTGCACACCCCAAATTAGATTTAATTGCCGTGCAGTTCTTGTATTGTGAGTAATGGCATATATAGGGAATTCAGGCCTATATTTAGCCGCTTTGCGAGGAGATTTGCCCCCTCGCGTGAACATTATAATTTTTCCACGAAAATTAACATTACGAAAAACTTGAGCTAATTCATATACTGCATGCCCAACTGCTTCATACATGTCAGGTTCTTCAGAATCAATTGAATGTGGATCAATGTCGGGAATGTGTTTTTCTGCTTTAGCAATTATTCGATCCATATATTTCACTGCTTGTATGGGGAATTTTCCTACAGAAGTTTCACCTGAAAGCATAACGGCATCAGATCGATCATAAACTGCATTAAATACATCATTTACTTCAGCTCTGGTTGGAACAGGATTATTAATCATGGATTCAAGCATTTGGGTTGCTACGATCACCGGTTTTCCTGCACGATTGCACTTTAAAATCATTTCTTTTTGTCTGATGGGTACTTCTTCGGCAGGAATCTCTACACCTAAATCACCACGCGCAACCATAATTCCATTTGATTCAGCTAAAATCTCATCAAAATTTGTTATGGCGATTGGTCGCTCAATTTTAGAAATGATTTTTATTCGAGGAGCACCAGCATTATGAAGTATAGAACGGATTGTTTTAACTTCTTTTGCATTTGCGATAAATGAAGCAGCTATATATTCTGGATTAAGTTCAGCAATTAATTTTAAATCGTGAATATCTTTTTCTGTTGGATTTTGCGTACTTAATGTTCCACTAGGAATATTTACCCCTTTTCGAGATGAGATCGGTCCACCTGCTACTACTGTGCAATTAATTTTACGAGTATTCGGTTCTTTTTCAACTACTTTTAAGCGTACTAATCCATCATTTATGAAAATCGGATCTCCTATATTCACATCTTTATAAAAACCACGATAAGAAATTGAAGCCCCATTTTGATCTCCCAAGATTTCTTCTTCATACAATGTGAATGTATCACCGTGATTAAGGATAACTGGTTCTTTCATTTTCCCAATACGAATTTTCGGTCCTTGAATGTCACAGAGAATTGCAATATCTGGTGTATTTGTTCTGATACGATAGAATAAATCTTTCATTTCTGTGCCTTCTTTAGATGCATGGGAAAAATTTAAACGAAAAACATCAACACCTGCATCATGGAGGGCCTTTAACTGCTCAGGAGAGGAAGTTGCAGGTCCAATTGTGGCAACAATTTTTGATTTTACCATTTTTTGAATATTCAAAATTTCTTCCATTTTTATCATACATATCTTAGAGTTCCACTCTTATGTGTCTTTTGTTCTTTTGTATTTCAGCATAGATCGTTCTTAAATAACCTCAGATGTATATTAATAATATTAACGATGTTTAACAATCCCCAACGCAATCTTAGGCAAATTCGATCATCAGAAGAAAAACGTGTTATTAAAAGTATTATGGAAATGATTGAACAGAATTTTGGTTTCAATTATATTGTAGTTGACGGACATGTGGTAGAAGTTCAGTTAATTTCAGCTGGAATAGCAATTATCCCACGTCAACTTAAATATCTTCCTTATTTAAAAAAAATGCAGTTACCTTCGAATCACTTAAAGAAATTACGGAATTTAGACGGATGTAAAACCTTGAACATGTTAAATTTACATGATAATAGGCTAACCAATGCAACATTGCGACCTTTGGAAGCATTAACACAATTAAAAGTCTTGGATCTTTCACAAAATGAATTAAAAGGCTGGGAAAACATAGATCATTTGAATAGACTCGAATCACTGATTTTGGAAGATAATTTAATTAAGAATATTCCCGCTTTAGATCTACCTCAATTAAAAATACTGGATCTTCGTGGTAATCCTATTTCTAAACTTGAAAACCTCCATTTATTGGAAAACTTAGTTGATTTTCGAATAGATGCGAATAAATTATCACCAGAAGAACAAGAAGCGTATGAACAAGGAATTGAAGCCATAAAGGGTTACTGTTCTTCTCATTGATATAAATAATAAATATGAATTGGAAATTAAGCTAAAATAAGGCGAAAAAGTAGAAAAAGTAGAAAAGCAAAAAGGCAAAAAAGCAAAAACAGACTAAATGAATAAAAAAAGCAAAAATATACTAAACTTGAAATATTTTTTGAGCAATATTCACTGCCGATTTAGCATCTTGGCCGTAAAAATCAGCCCCAATTTCGTTCGCAAATTCAGGATTTAAAACAGCCCCTCCAACCATAATTTGACATTGAAATTCTCGACTTTTAATTTCCTTAATGATTTTTTGCATGGAAATTACTGTTGTCGTCATTAACGCACTTAATCCAACCAATGGGGCGCGGTACTGTTTAATGGCATCGATTATTTTAGTGGCTGGAACATCTTTTCCCAAATCAATTACTCGATATCCATAGTTTTCTAACAAAATTTTAACGATATTTTTTCCAATGTCATGAACATCTCCTTCAACAGTTGCCAATATAACTGTTCCCTTCGAAATTGGCGCATTTTCAGTCTGTTTTAGTCTTTCTTTAATTAAATTAAAGGCAATTTTAACTGTTTCAGCAGATCGAATTAGTTGGGGTAAAAAGATTTCATGGTTTTCATAACGTCTTCCGACTTCATCCAAAGCAGGAATTAAGAAGGTATCCACGACTTGCATTGGTGTGGAGGTTTTTAAGGAATTTTCAGTTAGTTGTGCAATTTTATTTTTTAATCCTTTTAGAATAACACTTTGTAGACTTTCATCTTCTGACTCACCTGGTTGATCAGATTGATTGGATTTACCAGATTGATTGGATTTACCAGATTGATTTGATTTACCAGATTGATTTGATTTACCAGATCGACTGGATTGATTTATTTGACTTAATTTAACAGATGCAGAAACAGGTGAATATTCCTTATATTTTTTAATAAAATCCTTACTATCACGATCTAAATTGGCTAATACACGAAACGCTGCGATGGTTTCCATAATATCAGCAGATAATGGATCTGTAATAGGAGCTTTTAATCCACTTTGTAACGCCATAGCTAAATAAGTGCGATTAATAAGAGGTCGAGCAGGTAATCCATAAGATACATTACTTGCACCCAATACAGTGGCAATTTGATATTTTTTGGTTAATATTCGCAAAGCCTCCAATGAATCTTGGACTGAGTGCTGCTGAGCAGAAGCTGTTAAAGTAAGACAATCCATTAACAGTGATTCTTTAGGAATTCCATACGATTTTGCAATGTTAATTATTTTTTCTGCAATTTCAATTCGATCTTGTACGGATTTGGGTAAACCTCGTTCGTCCAAGCATAAAGCAACAACTAAACATCCATATTTTTTTACAATAGGAAAAATTTTTTTCATATTTTCTGTTTTTCCGTTCACTGAATTAATAATCGGCTTTCCATTGTAATATCGACATGCTTTTTCAAGAGCATCCACATTAGAACTGTCAAATTGGAGTGGAATATCTATAATTTCTTGTAGCTCTCGAGATATTCGGGGAAGAATAGAATATTCATCGATTTCTGGTAGACCAACATTTACATCAAGAATATGAGCCCCAGCTTCCTTCTGGATAATACCTTCTTGGAGTAGATAATCAAGATCGCCATTTTTTAATGCTTCTTTTATACGTTTTTTACCTGTTGGATTAATACGTTCACCAATAATCACAATATCTTTTCCAATCTCAACAGTATGCCCCGCAGAAGCGCATGTTGTCCGAATTTTGGAAGTAATGGGTTTTGGAATAAAATCATGAAATTCTTGAACGATCATCTGGATAAATTCAGGTGTGGTACCGCAACATCCTCCAATAATATGAACCCCAAGTTCCAGAATCTTAGCCATATCAGAAGTATATTCTTCCGGAGTAATGAGAAATTCAGTTTCTCCGTCTTTTAATACAGGTAATCCTGCGTTTGGTTGCACAATAACCGGAATTGATGCAAATTGCATTATTTGTTTTGCAATGGGGTAAATTTCTGCGGGACCAAGTGAGCAATTTACCCCTAATGCATCAACACCCAATCCTTCTAATACTGTAACTAAGGTTTCTGGGTCGGTTCCTGTCAATGTTCGACCGTCTTCTTGAAATGTCATAGTGCAAAAAATAGGGAGTTGAGAATTCTCTTTAGCAGCTAAAATTGCTACTTTTGCTTCATATAAATCTGAAATAGTTTCAATAAGAATTAAATCAGCGCCAGCTTTTACTCCAGCTTGCACTTGCTCTTGAAACATGGAATAAGCTTCATCAAAACTTAAGGGTCCAACAGGTGCCAGCATTTGACCGATTGGTCCAATATCCAAAACAATTAACTTTCCTGGTGCAGCATCTCGAACTAAATTAATAGCTTGGCTTATTACATCTTCAACTTCTAATCCTGCTGGTTGCAACTTGTAACGATTTGCTCCAAATGTATTCGTTTTAATCATTTCAGCCCCTGCCTCTGCATATTCACGATGAATACTGCGAATCAATTCAGGGTGGGTAAAATTCAACTTTTCTGGAACTTCTCCTGTTTTTAAACCTTTTTTCTGCAGAGTGGTTCCCATTGCCCCGTCAAAAAAGCAGAGGCGTTTATAGATTTCGTTTTCGATATTCACAATAAGTTCCCTCACTTAAATAAATACAATGAGAATAATTTAAACATGTGTGGCATTTTGGGTGATCAATTTTTTTAGGACGTTGAATTAATTCTGATATAGAATCAGAATCTGTATTATCATCCGATACTTTGATCGGGATGATTCCAAAAATACCCGTCATAGACTTTCGTGGAAAAAGAGTATAAAATTTTGATACAGAAAGGCCAATCTTAACAGGAGCTTGCAATAGGGAAAGGATTATTGGCTGTACATTTAAACTCAAGTCCCCATAACCTGGAGAAAATCTAAAAGTAAACTGCATTCCCTTATCATTATAAGGTTTTTCTGCAGAACGTTGTTTTTCATCACATACTGCTTCAACATATGCACTGGCAGCTGCATCATAAATTATCCCATGAGCTAAATCGAATTTATTATAATAAGCAATTTGTTGATCAATTTTATAACCCAATGTCACCGCCACAATGCCACATTGAGTGCTTTTTTTTAATAGATTAGTTAAATCTTGAGATTTAAACACTATATCAGAATTTTTTAAGACAATTTGAGATAGTTCCATAGAAACATTAATTGGAAAAAATGATAAAAGAAATTGTGGGCGTGAATGAGAAATTACTTCATCAATTATTTCCAAAATCTCTTGATCCATTTCATTTTTGATCTTATTATTTTTTTTTTTTTTTCTAATTTCTGCCATGCTCTGATTTTGACTTTTTTCTGGTTTTTTTCCTTTTTTTTCTAATACTTCTTGATTTATAGAATTTAACCCTTCAATATAGCGCTTAACTTCAGATAATAGCATTTGTGATGAAACCATTTGAGTTTTTTCCTCATTAAATTATTAATTTATAACATAATATAATGACAAGATACAATATTTTTTATAGCAAATCATGGATCTTTTCAATTATTTTTTGGGCAATGTGGGGTTTATTCATGGTATATATATGAATTCCATTGATTCCAGCTTGAATTAGGGCTTGAATTTGCTTTACTGCATATTCAATTCCAAATTCTTCCACCATAAGAGGATCATCTTTTCGTTTACTTAACTCTTGAAGTAAATATGGGGGAAAAGTGGCACCACATAGCGAAGCAATTCGTTTAATTTGTTTTATATTTGTAACTGGCATTATTCCAGCTGAAAATGGCAAATTAACCCCAAGTATTTGAAGCTTTTCGATGCTATCAAGTAAAAATGCATTATCAAAAAACATCTGTGAAATAAGAAAATCTGTTCCTTGTTTAACTTTATAAGCAACATTTTTAAAATCTGTTTCTTGATTAACAGCTTCAATATGTCCTTCAGGATAAAAAGCAGCACCAATACAGAATTTTCCCTCGGATTTTAAAAATTGAATTAAATCGCTGGCAAATTCAAAATGTAATGGAGTAGGAAAAACAAAATTAGGATCAGTAGGCATATCACCCCGTAAAGCCAGTACATTTTGAATATTGTGATGTTCAAGATCTCGAACAATACGATGTATTTGATTTTTCGTTGAACTAATACAGGTCAAATGAGCGAGTGGTTCTATCCCAAAATTTTCTTTAATTAATCCTGCGATTTCAATTGTTCGATCTCGAGTACTTCCACCGGCCCCATATGTAACGCTCATATAATCAGGCTTTAATTTACTGAAAGATTCCAATTGATCGATTAATTGACTGATCGGAAAATTCTTTTTTGGTGGAAAAATTTCAAATGAAAATACTGGATGCTTGATGGAATAGAGTTGACTTAAATACATAATATGCAAACCTACTGATGGAAAAGAAGCGTTCTTCTTAAAATTATGGGATGGGCTGAAATAGAGTATTTCTACCGTATGTGTTCAAAAACATATAGAAAATCCAAAAAAATATTAACATTTCATACCATAATTGTCTAAATATCAATTATGTGTTGAAAAAATCAATCATAATCTTTACATTTGTTTTTTACAAAATATTTAAATAGGTGTATTAATATAATTTACATGAATTCGACTAATTGTTAACATAAAGTTAACAAACATTCAATTCGAAATAAAATCAAAATAAAAAGAAAGAAGGAGCGTGATAGTATGAAATTACCAGACATTTTTGAAGAATTCGACTCTCATTTCAACAAAATATTCGATGAATGGAATAAATTCGATGAAGAATTTGAAAAAATGATTGAAAAAAGCAAAAATGATGAAAATACTTATCAATTTACCTCTCACTATGAAAACTTCTACGATTCCAGTGATGAAAACAAAAGTTACTCATTGACCTATAAATATGAAACAGGCATGGATGAACCAGAAATTACAATTGAAGGAAATGTTGACGATGAAACCATAAATAACTTCGTGAAGAACATTGAAAATCGATTTGGCCGTAGCTTTAAAACACTTCCCACTAATAGAATAAAACGCTTGATTGCAGGAAAATCTAAAAAGAAAGATTCAAAGAAAGATAAGCAAGAAATCACATCTGAAAAAAGTTATACATTTGAAATGCCTGGAATTGGAAAGAATGATGTTGAAACTAAAATTTACGATAAGATCCTAACAATCACAGGAAAGAAAAACAAACTCTTCTATGAAAAACGCGTCCATCTTCCCTTTGAACCTAAGAAAAAGGTTGATATAAAAGCTGATAACGGGTTGATTACTGTCACGGTCTATCGAAAGTAATATAAAAAATTGATAGAGAAGTAATTTTTTTTGTTTTTCTTTATTCCTTTTTCTTTCCTTTTTCTAGTCTTCTATTCTATAAATTTACTAATATCTGAATCTTAAAATCTCTGAATTCTTTTAATCAGATTCTCAACGTTGAAGGTAGAATTTTATTTCTTTCTCTTTTTTTTTTGTTATATTTTTGAGAAAGCGTAACTTTTGATTGATTCGATATAATTCCCTTTTTGTAATAAGTTTCATGGCGTTTAGTAGACGGCAAAAATCAATTAATTGCATAATTGCAAATCTATAACACATTCCGAGAAGTAATAATGGTTTATCTTCAGTAATTATGGCTACATCATCGCTTTTTGTACCGTAGCTTAAAATACTGGCATCCGCTTTATCGAATCCTTGACTAATTGCATCTTCATAGATCCTTTTATTCTTTACTGGTAAAATTGATACTTTGGAAGATATATATGAAGATAAATTTCGGTGATTAAGTTCTTCAGAAACAAAATGAGTAATACATACCTCAAAAGTATCGTAAATGGACTCAAAATCGAATAATGAATCTGAAATCAAAAGATCGATTTTTGCCCAGGAAAAAGTATCTATAAAAATTTTCATTAAATAATAATTTAGTATCAAAAATATTAAATTTATTAAATTTAGTAAGATACTTATTGTAGCGATTGAAATATATCAATAATTATAAATCAAAATTATGAGTTAAAAATTATGACTCAAATAAATATTAGAATAAACAAGCAAACAGATCAACTTTTTCAATATCTAGCAAATAAAAGGAAAATCGCAAAAGCTACCTTTGTAAAGGAACTTTTATTGGAAAATTTAAAGGAAAAAATACTAATTCAGTTATTGGAAGAGTATAAAAATGGTGAAATACAACTAAAAACCATTGGAAAATTGCTAGAAATACCTCCACATGAACTGTTTAAAATTGTATCAGAAAACCATATAGAACCCCCCATTACAGATAAAATTGATGAATACACCCAGCAAGTTACAGATAAGATTATTGAAAAATTAAAAATAGAAAAAAAGTAATAATTGTAGATTTTTTTTATTTCTCAACAATTGTTTCTTGTATAGGCATTCCGAAATGTGTAGCAGATGGCCCGATACATACTAAAATTTCATCTCCAACACGTATTTCAGAAACAGAACGGGAATTTAAATTTTTATCTAAAAAACGAACCGTTTCAGCATGTTGACATGTAACTGAAAAAGATTCGATAATGTCTGAATTCTCATAATGGACGCTTATTTCAAATAAGAGCAGTGGTCGACGTTCGATTTTTACTCTGCTAACAGAAACAAATCGTCCTTTTCCTTGAGTATTTGCAATCCAAATACGATCGCCGGATTGTATTTCAATTAAATATTTAGTAGATAGTACCATTTTCCCGTTTTCATTTAACGTAGGAAGAAGAACATATTCAGAGACGTCGCCAGCGTTAACCCTAAACGGGCGGGCAGCAACAAATTCAGATGGATACACCTCTGCTTCCACAAAGGCAAATCCACGAGCAGTATTTCCAACTAAAAGACCTTCTCCTCGATTTAGAAGAGATGATGTATCTACACATACTCGATCTCCTGAAGGAATAGGTGTAATTTTGGTGATTCTACCAGAAATTAAAGACAACTTAAAGGATTCTCTCGTAAGATCAACAAGTTTCTTTAGATTTTGAAGTGTTTCAGGAGCAAATATTACACCATCCGCACCTCTTTCTAATGTTTTACTTACCAAAGTAAAATCTTCGATTTGAGAGTCAATATCAACAAAAAGCAAAGGGGCTCTGGATTGAGATTGCTGAAAGAGAGCAATTAAATTTTCCAATGGAATTACCTTCCAATCTTTAAAATGAATAAATACTGCAAATATTTTTTGTTTAATAGCCTTCTGAATAGTCTCTAATTGAACCGACAAGCCTTGTTCATCGATTTCTACATAGATTGCTTTATCTTGTTTTGAATCTTTTGAGGAAGGTAAAGAAGAAGAATTAAAAACTTTTAGTTCAACAAATTGAGAGTGAACAGGATAATCGGAAAATTCATATAAGATCAGATGAGAATAATGCTTGAATTTTGCTATTTGGCTGCTGTTTATTAGAAAATGCATGAGCCCCATATTTAGAGCCGCTTGAACAAAAGTCTGCAATCGGGTTTCGTTGTCAATTTGTGAGACTTTCACAATAATTTTTTTTTGAGATTCGTTCGAGGAATGTGCCATCATTTTATATTTTTTTCAATTTAATCTTGTGCAATATGCAATAATTAATAAAATATGTCCATCTTGAAATCTATATATTTTTTCAGTATATTAAATATATTATTCTATAAATTACCTTTATAAATTATTTCTATAAAATATTTATACGAATTATGTATAAAAATTCGTTCTAAATAATATTCCATTATTCTCCTGGATAAATATACTCTTTATATTTTTTTTAGTATTCTAAAATTCATTTTGGAATATTATTAATTTTAAAGAGTAAATTCTTCTAAAGATTCATATAATATAGATTTTCATCCAAATAACCTTCTCCTTTACGATTTATTTTTCAACAATAGATTTCCTTTTTTTAAAATATCAATTCCCTCTGGCGAATTCATTTTATCATATAAATATTTAACAATTTTGGAAGGATCATTCTCAAAATCATATTCTCTGAATATTAATAGTGTTTCATTAAATTGAATTTCTCTTTTCATAGGAATAAAAGAATTGGATAATAAATAAAATTATTGACAAAAATACAATTATTATCTTCTCCTTATTATAAATAATGGACTCCTAGACATTATTATATTTAGAAACGCATATAATTAATTATAATATAACAGAAATTTACTAAAAATGGTAGAAAAATCTTATGGTATTTCGTAAATTATTTCCCAGCAAAAAAGCCCAAAGTGAAAAACTGACAACAGAAGCTCGATTAAAGAACTTAACGCATAATTTAGATATGAAAATTAAAGATTACGAAAATAAAGCACAATTATGCCGTTCTAAAGCAAAGAGTTTTCTTAAATCGGGTAACCAAAAAGCAGCTAAAACAATGCTCATTCGTTATAAACAATTCCAAAATAAAATTTTACAATATAATGCTATGATAATGCGGGCTGAACGACAATTAGATGCTTTAGAACAAGCCAATGTTATTTCAGATGTTGCAGGAACTATGGAAAGTGCTGCAGTTGAATTGAAAACAGCAGCTACCACAGTTAATGCAGAACGCGCCTTAGAGATTACAGAAGAAGCAGAAGAAAGCATTGAGCAAATTAATGAAGCAGGAGAACTTTTTGCTGGAGATCCTGAAGTTGATATGGGAATTGATATTGATGATGATCTTTCTCAGTTGGAAACAGAGTTGATGCTAGAAGATGCTGGTCAACTTCCAGAAACACCCGAAGAAAAGATGGAAAGTATTTCATTATACAGTTCAGAATCAGAACCAGAGAAAGAAACAAAAGATTCTGATGCATTAAAGAAAGAGATTGAAAAATTGAAAAGAGAATTGGATATGTAAAATAATGAAATATACATATACTCATTCCCATCCCCCATCACAATTAAAAGAACAGCCTAAACAGAAAATTTGTCCATATTGCGGATGTGAATATGAAGAAGATTATTGTCCTAATTGTGATCAAATGATCGAATCTTAATCTTATTTTTTTTTAATTCAGTGTAAATTAGTTTTTGAATTCCCTTATATTTACAAATATTTTTAGGTGCATTAAGAAATATATAACAAGATGGAATCTCCTAAAATAAAAGTAATCTTTCTGGGTAGACCCGGAGTTGGGAAAACTACATTACGTAAAATCTTTTTTGACCAGCAAAATCCACTTAAATTACTAAAACAAACCTTTGAACCGACTCTTGGTGCAGAAACACAAGTATATAATTTTGGAATGGAAATTGCAGTACATGATTTGGCTGGACAAGAATTAAAAAGATGGTTAACAACTGATGATTATATTTTAGAAGATACAGATGTTTTTATATTAGTACTTGCTGCAACAGATGAATGGGAAGAAAATATGGAATTATTTGATAGTGTACAAGAAATTTTTCGAAACAAACATATATCAACTACAATTGCTGTTTTTTTCCATAAAATCGATCTTTTAACAGCGAATCAATTAACGTCACTCCAAAAAAAAATTGTTGAACTTCGCAAAACTGCTAAATTTAATACAGATTTCTTTACTACAAGCATTCAACAAAAATATCTTTATGATACATTTTATGCATTCATTCGTGCATTAAAAGCTTCATTATATAAAATAAGAAATTTAGATTACTATGATTTTTTTATTAAAGTTGAATTAATACGCTACTTCATTACTCATGATAAAGCAGAATATAAAGAAATAGAAGAACGTTTACATATAAAACCACTAGAAATTTTAGCTTTTATTAATGTTTTGTACAAAGATGGCCTTTTAAAGCAAAATAAGAATTTGAAAACAATTAATGTTACCGAGAAAGGCTTAGAAATACTTGAACAAATAGATAATGCATTTATTCCAAATGTGAAAGAAGTTATTTTAGCAGAAAAGAATTACATAAAGGGCGTAATTTTAGCAGAGAAAAGTGGAATACCCTTCTATACATATGAATATTCTCCTGGATTCTTTAATTCTTTAATTACAGATAAACGAAGTGCATCTGAGCCCGGTATTATTTCTATGTTTTTTGCTCAAATTCTGCAATTTGGTCAAACCATGGATTATAAAGGATTAAATTCTTTTTATTTAAGTGGACATAATCTACGTATCGTTTCACGATCCTATCAAAATTTAATGGGAATTTTCCTAATAGATCGAATTGAAATGGATCAAGGTATATGGAAGTATTTTCTTGATTTTATGCGGAATCTAAGTAAAGTTTATGGAGAAAAATTGCATCCATTCATAGATCAACAAAAATTAATTACAGATTCAGAACTTCAAACACAATTGACACAAGATATTCAATATTTAGATATGGTATTAAAATCGCATCATCAAAATAAGACTCATTTTTCAAAGAAAAAATTACTCGAAATGTACATAAATTTAATGCAGGAAGAAAAAGATAGCGTAACATTATCAGAATTACAATCTATTCTGTTCCAATATTTAATAATGGAAAGCCCAGAATCATTACGTGAAATTTAAGCTTTTTTCAACATTAAATCATAATTTTCTATTTCACTAATTTCTATTTCACTAATTTCTATTTCACAATTTTATATTTCATAGTTTTCATGCAAATATCCTTCTAAATGCTGAATCTTATTTGTAATAATGTAATATTCACGCAATAAATCTTGATACGACTTAACAAATTCTGGATTGCTGATTACACCACGATCATATTGATATTCCAGCTTTTGAAGAGTATTTTGAAAAGCATATTGATCACTTCGTAAACGTTCCAATTCTGCCCGAATATTCATTTCTTCAGAGGAAAAAGGATCATTATTCATTGATTGATCAAAACTCTGAAATGATGATGCACTGAATCCAGATGTACCAAATGGAGCAGATGAATTTTTACGAAAAGGTGAATTTTGAGAAAATTGTGATTGTTGAGAAAATGAACCTGGTGAAGTAAATGGAGAATTTTTGAAATTACTGGAATTACTGGTATTATTGGAATTATTCAAATTACTATAATTGTTGGAATTGTTGGAATTACGAGAATGATTGAAATTACCGAAATTAGCAGATTTACTGAATTTACTGAATTTACTAAATTTATCTGAAGAACCAAAATATGTATTTCCATAATTATTAGCTCTTGGATCTGGTTGTGAACGATCTCTTCTAATTCCTTTTTGAAAGAAAGGATCGGAGTAAAATGATGTGTTATTTTGATTAAATTGAGAATAGTTTGCCCCACTTGAAAAATAATTATCTCGCGATGAAGAAGAAGCGGTTTGTCCAGGATAAACCCTCTGAGTAAAAGGATTGGAGGTTCCTCTTGAATGAATTGGATTTTGTTGGTAAAATTCTCTTCTTGGTTCCCATTCTTTATTCATTTGATATTGTGTAAAACTTGGATTGTGGAAATTGCTGTTATTGCTGTTATTGTTGTAATTATTGTCATAATTCTGAAATTTTGATGCATGACGGTTAAAGAAGTTGTTATTTCCATATTGATTTGTAAACTGATTAGCGCGAAACATTGAAGAATTGAAGAAATTTGTGTTTGATTGACTGTCATATCGGACTTGACCTCGATTTTGAAAGATTCCATGATAACCCACTAAATTATAAATTGCATTTTCCAATTCTTCACTAAATAGTTTAGTTGTTAGTCGATATTTTATTAGTTGTTTAAAGTGAGTCTCATTAATTATATTTTTTACTTCAAATTCTTGAGCGCGTTCGATCCAATCAACCATAATTTCCCTTTTATTTTTTGAAATAGAGAAATCATACATAGAATTAAGGAATTGAAGAGAAACTTTCTTTTTCAACCTACCTTTTACTTCTGCAGCTTGTAAATCACTCAATTGGACTGAAAATAATAAGACTGTGCGTTTTTTGAAAACCCCTTGTTCGTGATAAAAATAGATCCGCTTGCTGGTTATCAAAATAGTTCCATTTTTATTTGAATATCCTTGTTTATCATTCACACCTGAAGAAAGTTTGCAGTTTAAGCCATAGACAATTTTTTCATCATTATCTAAATGCAGTTTAGGAAGAAATTTATTAAATAAGGACTGCATCCTTTCCATGAAGCCAATTTTATCTTCCAAAGGTTCTAATCGATTTAGTAAAGGTTCAACTTCATTCTTAGCCAATTTTTCAACTTTAAGACGTTCTCTTTCAAAATGGTTTAATATTTCTGAAATATATGCAAGATTTGATGGATGAGTTATTTGAATCTCGTTAATATAATGAATATTTCGTTGAATTTCTTGAAAAAAACGGTTTGCTTGATCATATACTCTGTTTTTTCCATTATCAAATAGCTTAAATAGCAGAAGAGAATCAGATTCCAAGGTAGGATGGTGATAACATTGGGGATATTCTTGGCGAATTTCAAAGATTTTATTGCGAAAAGTCTGAAGTTTATTTAAAATAGATTCAAACGGAGCTAAAAATTGGCGCGTATTATTTATTATCTGCTTATAGGTATCAATAAGACTTCTTTGTTTATCTACTATCCGAACAACTTGAGTACTTTCACAGTTTGGACATGTAGGCAAAACTTTATTAGCCATTCTAACTTCATGCCCACCACAGTCATCGCAATAAGGATGATCATATTTATTGAATGAAATATTTTTACTCCCACAGGTTAAACAAATATACTGCTCTTCTGTCCGCAATTCAACACAATCTTCACAAAAAACCTCATGACAGCTTTCACAGATATATTGAAGATTAGGGTTTTCATTGCAAATTGGGCATACTTCATTCGGATAAATGGGCATATGATTTGACAACCTATTCTCTAGCAGATCTATAATAAAAACACTCATGATGAATAAAAAGAGTGTTAATTATTAGGATAAGACGGTGATAATATCACATCAATGATAATGTAAAAGATGATGAATAGCAATTAGAGAACGAGGTTAAATTCTTTAATTTCTGAGATTTATTTTAAATTCAGAAAAATTATTCAAGATTTTTCGTTTGGAATATTAATATTATTAACTATAATTAGCAAAAAAAGAAAATATTTGATTAATTTTGTATTATAAGTATTTTATCTTTAGTGCGAATAAGTTTATCGGATAATTTTTACAAAAGTTCCAAAAGCTTGCCCAGGTAGACCACCATTCTTAAAATGAGCGCATACAGCACCATTATTTCCATGAACTCGGGTAATTTTTGCGGTTTTAAGCTTTCCTGTTGGAGTTTCCCATGCAATGGTGTGTCCAAGTAAAGTTCGAGCAGCTTCTTTTCGAGTTTCGATTCCAGGAAATTGTAAGACTGTGAAACGGGGATGAATAATCTTTTTTGATTTTCGATAATTAACAATATATCCTTTTTTTCCAATAACAATATCTTCAGACATACGTAAGACCTTTATTTAGTGTTAGAATTAAGAAGATCAAATCTCCATATATATTAAATTTTGTGAATTAAGGTATTTTTCAGCAATTTCAAAGATGAACATGAAAAAAGTTGCAATAACAAAAGTATATAGAAAAAAATAACTAAAAAAAAATATCTTGATATAAAGTTAATAATTCTTAAAATAATAGAAGATTTTTTTAAGAATAGAGATCCCGTGCAGGAGATACCCGTTGGTGATGAACATCATCTGTTTTCTTCGCGATTTCCATTAAATTCTGCTTAATCTGATTTGCTTGCTCATGAAGTTGTTGTAAAGTCATTGGAATATTATAAATTTCAGATATTTTTTCTAATATCGCTGCTGCACCTTCTGGATTTGGAAGTTGAGGATTAGCTGGTGTCAAAAATACTGCACCATTAAGTTGATTGTTTAAGCACTCATTTAGTATAGCTGCTTCTGCACCCATTATCAACCCACGTGGTGGAATTTGTACATCATGATTAAGAATTTTTTTCATTATTCCTTTCTCAGCAGCAGCATATACTTCAACAGGACCAGTTCGAATAATATTATTATCTGCCATACCTTGAAGGCATATGACATCGCTGATGTCTTGGAGAAGGGCCCATTCCATGAGAGTGCGCGCCAAATCTCTATATGAACCTTGATTAAACGGAACTTCACAAATTGAAATTACCACATTATGTTCAGAACTCCAATAGAGGCGAAATGGGTGTTTAAGGACTCCATCATAAAAAAGCGTAATTGGGGGCAAATCCTCACTGAGAACATATCCAACTTGAGTCATTTTTAATTGATTAATCATTTCGTTTGTTACAATCGTTCCAATCATTCCGACTCCTGTAAATCCAAGAATAAATAATGGAGGTTTGCCAATATTTTTTAAGAAATCACAATGTTCATTAAATATGACCACACGAGATGCTTTTCCTTCTAAATGATCAGCGCATCGAATATCCACTTCTTCTTTTTCCAACTTTTCATTTTCGTTATTTGGTTGATTAGACATTTTTTCACCTATAAGGTATTAAAAAAATGAGGGCTATAAATTTATCATTAAAAAGCCATCATTGCTTAAAAAAAGTTAAAATAGATTTTTTTCAGCTTTTTTGATACAATATTCCACCTAAAGTGATTTGCAACTCTAGCTTCTGCATTTATCCTGAGCTTATCTGCGTAAAATGAGTCATTCTGAAATTGCTCTCGAAGTTGGGCATAGATAATCTTACTTAAGTATACTGTTTTTTCTGTTTCAGTAAAAAGTGGATCTAAATAAGCTTTTTCTGTGATTTGCATAGCACTCAATAAGGAAACCAATGCGTAGGACAATTCTTTAGGTTGATCAATTGGGACCAATAATCCAGTTCCATGAACAGGATCTTGATCTAAAGAAACAATGGATTCTTTTAATCCTCCTGCATTTGTGGCGACAACAGGAATCTTAGAAGCCATTGCTTCTAAAGCCACAATTCCGAAAGGTTCCCAGCGACTGGGACAGCAGTACACATCTGCAGCTAAATGAGATAAATAATAAATATTTCCTGCTATTCCGAATATGAAACGAATGTTTTCTGGATATTGATAAGCCACTTTCATATAAGAGGGAATATCATCCAAAGTAAAAGCAGATGGAACCATTAGAAACAGAAATTTCGCATTAGGAAAGTGTTCTAAAACGTTCGGTATGGCAGACAGTAATGTCTCAATTCCTTTCTGTTTTGAAACTCTTCCAGTTATTAGAACTAAAGGTCCATCTTCTAAAAAATTATCAACCCTGCCATCAGGATGATAAGGGTCTTTGAAAAATTGTTCCTTTATGATTTTTAATATTTCTTTATCACTGATTTTTGGTTCCGATGCTGGTAATCTTCCCATTTTTTTTGTTAAAAGAAATTTCCGAAAATCCCATGATCTCAAATTACCAATATCGACTTGTGGCAATTCTTTCTGAAATTTATTGAATACACGGGTTAAAAGATTATCATAAGACCAATCACATCCATTCCAGGTGAAATCGCATTTATCTTTAATTAAATCTCCACCACAGTATGGTATAATATCAGAATGTAGAAAACTCTCACTTACAGCAATGACTTTATCTGCTAAAAGGCAACCAATTGTTTCTAAAGTCGGATATTCTGAAGAACCATTTTGAGCAAGTTTGTAAAACTCACGCATTGTTAACATTATTCGAGAATCTCCAATATAAGCAGATATTTTTTCATTATTTACCCCAGACTCCCAGTAAAATTGAAGACTCTTTCGAGGCCAAGTCAGTAAATGCATAGTAATCACTGTATGAACATCACGTTGAGAAAGAATCAATTGTTGACGACAGTTAAACAAGGCGGCAACTGGATGATGATCATGAATATGAATTATATCTGGAAGATCTTCAGGCCTTTCATTAATGCAAAATCTCATAAACTCCTTCATTGCCAAAGCAAATAGACCTAATTTTGCATTTAGCGTTTTAGCACTGTAAACTTCATGACAATTTAAAATATAATCAGATAATGGATTAGTTCCAACTAAAAGAATTACAGGAACTCCTTTAAATTCTCCTTTCCAAAATTCAACTTTAAACAAATCTTCATCTGAACAATTATTCGATTTAACATCATTTGGTGAAATATTAAAATAATCCTGATTTATTGAACCAGAAGCAATATAAGTTTCACCATTAGAACGAAGGATAGGATGGAGGGATAAACTATTTTTCATTGTTTCATGGCGCCCATGAGAAGGAAGAAATACTGTCAGATTAATTTCTGGAGATTTGGCAAGATTAATACATTGATTCGCAGATACTTCTCCCAAACCACCAACTTTGGCAATTCCAGAAAATTCAAAGGCAAAAACCCATATTTTCTTTGCATAGGTATGTTTTTTTTGAAAACTCATTATAAGATCCTTTGATATTGTATCTGAAAAATTTTTGTAATTGTATCTTGTATAAAAATTAAAGCCCTACAGTTACTTTTTGAACTGAAATCATCAAATTTCTCTTATTCTTTCAAATAATTCTTTGTTCTATATTTTCAATTATAAAATTAACTTAAAAAAAAGAATTCACTTCTTGCTCCAGTAGTTGAAGATTAAATGGAATCAATCTCATTTCTCGTTTTATCCAATCAGAAAGATAATTCCTATATCGTAAGAATCGAAAATCCATTAAAATAATTAGTCCTTTATCATTCATTTTTCTGATTGGTCGACCACATGCTTGGTTTGATCGTTGCATGGCTGGAACTGTATAACCAAAATTCCTTCCTTGTCCCGGAAAAATTTTGTTATAATAATCGATTTTAGCGTTTCCACTTGGAGTAGGACGTTGAAATGGAATACCAACAATTACAACAGTATTCATGAAATCTCCTGGAAAATCTTCACCTTCACTATTTCGCCCCCCACAGACACCTAATAAGACACCTCCATCAAATTTCTCATGATGACTGCATTCTTTAAATTGTTCTAACATGATATCATTATCTGAAGCAGTCATTTCTTTTTCTTCACGAAACGGTTTTTTTTTACATTTATTTACAATATCAGCAAACCCTTCATACCATAGACCTTCAACGACTTCATAAGAAGCACAAAATACGCCGACATTTTTTGGAGTATTTTTGATAATAGGAACTAATGCAGAAAGTATGTCTCTATACATTGTGGGTGTGCGATCTTCGCCTCGAGTAGTTAAGTATTTAGTAATTAATACTTTTACATTTTCTTTTGGGAAAGGAGGGGACATTTTCAAAATTTTCAAAGTTTTACCGCTTTCATGCAAACCAAGTAAATGAGTATAGGTATATGGATGGAGAGTCCCAGATAAAGATAAAGTAGCAAAACTTTCCTTAAAAATAGGATCTGTAATATAACGAGGGGAAAGGCATTTCAGCTCTAATGCAATAGTTTTGCCTCTTTTAGAATATTTACTAGTAAAACATGAAAAATACGCAGGATCATCAATGGTCTGAATTAATTTTGTAAAATAAGAGACTATTGGGGCAATATAATCACGAGGAGTTCTTCCTTGATCAATCTTTTCTTGATTAATTGCTTCTCCATATTCTCTTAAGTCATCCAATAGATCTTTTAATTCTTTAAGAGATTTTAAATGATTCCCATTCAATATCCTTTGAATAAATTTTGGAACATCAAATTTCATCTCATCTTCAATTCGATCTTTTAGTTTACTTAGAAGATCTCTACAAAATTTTACGAAATTAATTAGGCTATAGGTCGCTCGAGTAATTTCCAAGTCTTTAATAGCTTGTCGTAATGTAAATGGAGTAATTCGAAAAGAGTTTATTCCATTTGCCATTTCTGGAAGATTATGACATTCGTCCATTATAATTATACAATCAGATAATTCAACCCCTATCGTTTCCAAAAAATTTTCTCTGATATTTGGTTCAAAAATCCATTGATAATTACACACTATGATTTTTTCATGCTCCATTAGAAATTTACTTAAAAAATATGGACAAAGATCATCTTGTTCTGCAAATTCAATTAATTCTTTAGCGTCCAAAGGCATAGAAGAGAGATTTTTTATTTCTTCTCGAAAATGGGCTGTTTTTCGCTTTTTTAACAGATTATTGAAATAATGGCATCGTTTATTTTTACGTAATTGGGAGCACACAGACATACTCTCACTTGGAGGCAAGTGCAGACGTTGAATTGTCTTATGGGGGCACATCTCATTTCTACCCCGTAAAGAAAGGGCACCAATTGTTTGAGAAATACCATTCTTAGCAAAATGTTGAGTTATACTTCGGGTTTCTTGAATAACACGTGCATTCTGAGTAAAAGTACGGGAACAAAATAATATTTTTCTCTTTTTATTTTTCATAGCAATAGGGAGAGCTGCAGAAAGAGCCATTATTGTTTTTCCAGTTCCATTTGTGGCAATTAAAATAGAATTCTTTCCTAAAGCAATTGATTCGGACAATTGTCCTATTACACGCTCTTGGTTTGAGCGATATTTCGGATATGGGAAAAAATCTCTAAATCCAAGAATGTATCCTTCAGAAGTTCTCATTCCCTTCTGATTTAAATCATTATTTATATCAATTATCTTTTTTTGGTTGTCGCTAAAAATATTTTTAGTTAATTTAGTTGATTCTTTTTTTTTTTCTTTTTTACCTAATATTAAAAATCCCCCTGAATGACCATGATATTTTATATTAAAAATAAGATTTCTTCATTTGAAATAATTATCATAATCTATCAAAGAATATTTTTAAAATCTTTGAGTAATCTACCAATAGATTTACTACGTTATTTGATTTTAAGAAAATCTTAAAAATAATTAAGAAAAATCAAGATCTTTATTCAATAATTCCAGCAATTATGGAAATTGATGCTCTTTAAGTTAGAAAATTCCTAAAAGGTAAATCATACATATAATAGAAATTAAGTGCGAATAAATTTCTCACATATAAATAGAGTAATTAACCCATGTTGCAAATGAAGAGTGCATTATAGTGCAAGTGACATTTATTTGCAATAAAGTAAACTAATTCGCACTAATTTACATACATATAATAAAAATTTAATAAAAAAAAATTCAGAAAAAAATAAACTAATTCGCACCTTAATTAATTGTTGATTGATTTTTTCATCCTTTTCGATTAATATTTCTAAATCTCTCCATTTTTACTTGTTTCTTCAATTTTTTTCTGTTTTATCTATTTTACTTCTTTTTTCTTGCTTTTTTTATTATTTCAAAAATTGTAATTAACATTACAACGCTTCCTGCACCAACCAACATTCCATAATAACTTTGCAAAATTGAATCTATAGAACTTACAGCATTTTGAATAATTCCTTTAGGATTGGATATATTATATGTATAAGTTGACTCAATTGAATTTCCTGCTTTATCAACAGCGCGGAAAATAATGACATATTCACCATTTTTATAATTTTGAGTATTCCAGATGAATAAATATGGATTTGAAGTTATATTGTAGATAGTTCCATTCAAAACAACTTCAACATGAGAAATTCCACTTCCTTCATCCTGTGCCTCAATTAAAAAACTTTGATTACCCTCAAGAATTTCAGAGGTGGATGGACCATCGATTTTAATTGAAGGTTTAGTTAAATCTCCAAATTCAATTTGATAAGGACTAAATTGTGAACCAGACAATGTTGTTTGATTGAAAATATCTGTTGCTTGAATATAAAAACTAATTATATCACCAAAAATTCGATTTGTAAATATTATTGAATAAAGATTTTGGTCTCCGCTCATTAAACTATATGTCCACGGATTATCATTAACTGAATAAAAGCATGTAACATTTATTATTTGTGAAATATCAATTGCTACTACAGAAACCATTACATCTTGACCCGCTTCAGGATTTGTATTATTTACAATGATATCTGATAAGATAGGTGTATCAAAATCATTATCAAAGAAGACAATTATAGGTTCAGACATTAAAGTATTACCTGCATTATCAAATGCTTTCGCGGTTAAATTTTGCATCTCATTTTCATAAATTCGAGTATTAATATTAATTTCAAATGGAAAAGAATAATCAATTCCAATTAATTCATCTTGAATATAAAACTCAATCCTATTTATTCCACTTCCTTCATCTGAAGAAATTACCTTTAAATCCAAGTTTCCGCTAATTATAGAATTATTCATCGGAGCCATAATTTGAATATTTGGAGGTATATCATCTATTGGAATGAATGTATAGAAATTTCCTCCATTGTTATCTACTTTTTTATTTAAAGAAGAATCGAAAACTTCGATATAATATTCTACTGATACTCCATAATTAAAAAGAGGCAATTCTACATCATATATTTGTTGATAAGTCGAATTTACGGTAGCAATAACATAATTCCAAGTTGTATTTACACGATAAAAAAGTGTCACATTAAGAATTTCAGAATGATTATCGGAACAATTGATTTGCAATTTTGCTGGTCTATAATAAGAAGGTATATTTCTAAAAACGATATCATGTATTTGGGGAGGTTCTTTTTCTATAAAATACAAATTATCAACTATTAAACTTACCCTATTTCCTGAAGTACTAAAAACATATATTGCAACATTTGATAAAATCCAAACAAAATTCCCAAAAGATGCGTTTAAATCATTAGTTAAATTTCTTACAAGATGTTGCCAACTTCCTGTATTATTCATATTATTTATAAAAACATAACTCTTCGTTGAAGAATTTACAAAATTGTGATTAGATCCTTTAGCAATTACATAATATAATTCATATGTATCATTAAAAGTGAGGCGAATGTAAGCATATCCATTTGGATCGTTAAAATCATCTAATCGCCACCAAAAATTAGTCGAAAGGGGAAAATCTAATATTGCATAATTAAATGTTTGATATACATATACTACTCCAATGCTAGAATGAGAAGTAATATTTAATGCCCAATCCCCTTCAAAAGCATCAGAAGTTTTATCAATATAATTTGTAGATTGACTTTCAAACCAACCGACAAATGGTGAATAAAGATCCCAAGTATATTCAAAGCTTGGATTTATAATTGGAGAGATTAGTAATTGAAAATTATCAACTAATAATTCGATCCTTGAGTTAACTTGATGACCTAATGACATTTCAAAAGCGATATAATAAATAGTACAATTACTCCAACCAGCATCATCTATTAGTTTAAATAAATCAAATGTATCATGCACCCATTGATCTTGAATACCAAAATTTGAAGGATAGTAATAAATGTGATTGGATAAATTTAGATATTGAATTTGAGAATTATAATTTCCTAATATAATATCTATATATCGATAACCTTGATTATTCAGCATATACATAGAAACATAAGAAATTTGGTTAGTGTCCCCAAATTCTTGATGAAAAAACCAATCAAATGAAATAATAACTTCATTTAATTTTGTTGGAGAAATTTCATCTTGAATACTAAAATAATCTCCAAAATAGACAATTCCGTTTGAAAATACATTATTATAGCAATTAGCAATAGAAATATTTAAGGATCTATTACCTTCTGTAAATTTTTTTTCAGATGTTTCTATTTTTCCTGGTGAATATCTCATTGAATACCACCAAGTATTTGGAGATTCAAAATCATAATTACTAATATAATTTACATTTGTAGTGTCATTTAGATAACATTCATCTATAACCACTTCATTGATACTTTCTGCTAATTTGGGAGAAACACATCGGAATTCTAAAAAATAAAGATAATATCCAGATGAAGATTCAATGTTATTTACAAAAAAATCAGTAATGTTTACATTAAAGTGATTCCATTGATTTAGAGAATAATTTTGAAATATATAATATGTTTCAGTTGTATTTGAAGCGGAATAAGAATAGGAATGGAGATAATAATTAAAATAATAATTTTTTACACCATTTGACAGTGAAAAACTTATAAAAAAAGAACTGCCTGAATAATTGCAAAAATTAGGTTTTAGAAAAAAATCTAAATCAAATATAATACTATCAGATAGAAAAATTTGATTTGCATTCCAAGAATGGCTTAAATATGAATTAGCCTGAGAGACATTAGTACCTTGAGCTTGAATCAAGCAGGAATATTCTCCTTTATAATACATATCTGAATACGAGAAATTTTGATTCATATATCCACTCGTATATTTTCGATTATATGAATTTGGATAACCCTCATCAGAAACATCCTCAAATCCTGGATTTTTGATATGATTTAGGATTAATTTTTCTGAATTATTCTGTTCACTGCTACTACTTGATGGATTTATAGAAATAATATTATCATCTACATTGTTTTTATTGTAATTTCTATCAATATCTTTTGATGAAAAAAAATCAGCCATATTTGTTGAATCATCCAACAATCTTTCAGATTTATGAGAAGAATTCAAAGAATTCATTATTATTTGCGAAGTTCCATTAATTAATAAAAGAAAAATGATTGTGTAAGAAAATACCGCTCTTTTGAATCTTAACTTTTTTTTTTTTAATATAATACTATTATTTAACATATGATAACCTCATTTTAGTAAAGATTAAAACAAAATAATTTTAATAACATAATTGTAAATTTATAATTTTAAAAATTTTTCTGTTAGTTAATAGATCTATGAAAAATTACAACAAAAAAAAGAATAATTTGTATTCACTGCAGAAAATTGATTAATTCAGAAAGTCAAGCCCTATTTTATTTAAATTCAATTTTATCATGACCTTTCACATTAATCTTCGCCATCTAAATGAGCGTTATTATATCGGAATGTTAGGTGAGGGAGAAGGATTAACGTGAAACTTATTCACACTTCATGATTTTCTTATGGATATTCAATACAAGATTTTTTAAAATATTTTATTAATTCAAATTTTATAATAACTTTACAAAAAGATATTTTTAAAAAAAAAGATAGGTATTTTTACTTATTAAATCTATTTTGTAGATTAACTTATTTTTTTTTGCAAATTTCAAGAAAAAAAAAGATTACCGAAAGGATGATAGAAAATTGGGGAATTTTAAAAAAAAACTTAAAGAAAGTGAATTTTTTCTTTTATCTATACTATTTGTATCAGGATTTTTCTTTTTGCTCTTTAATGGGGTAAAAGCTAAAATTGTATATATATTTCCAATTTTCTCATATACAATTGCAAGTTTTTTCTATAATTTAAATGAAAATTTCTCTTATTCAATTTTAAAATCACCAGTTTTTTCATATAACCCTTTTGGTAATATAATTCTATATGCCCGCCTTAATATTATCAGTTCAATATTACAAGAGATTATTGTTTTAATATGGATTAATGATTTTTTTGAACATTCTCTTAATAATAAGTTATCTACGTTTCAATCTTTCTATAACATGTATGGTTTTTATTATTTTGTATTAGAAGCACTATTTTTCTCTCTAGGTATAGTCATTACTCTAATATTCTCACTTTTTGGTCAAGAAATTAAAGTTTTTAATTATCCAGATTACGTATTATTTGAAAAAGAGACCCAAAATGGAATAAAGAATTTAAATTTTAAAAAATCAAATCATAATAAGTATCTTAAGCATGAAAATAAAAAACATGTAAAAAAACAATTATTTCAAAAACTAAAAGAAAAATTTAAAACCAAATATAAAAATCAACCAGAAAATCAATCAAAAAATCAATCAAAAAATCAATCAAAAAACCATACAATATTATATATTTTTATTCGAAACACATCCATTATTTTGGTTATATGTTTATTAATTGGAATAATACTTATTGCATTTTTAACATATTTTTTACATACAATTATAATTAAATCGAATAATCTCGAAACATCTAATTTTACCTTTGACATTCTATTCTTTTCATTAAATAATAATGAATCTACCAATATCTCAGTTAGTTTTATGATTTTATTTGTAATTGTAATCAATGTTCTTGCAATTGTTATCTATATTCTTATGGTACTAAAACAAATTAAGAAAACAAATCTTTCGTCAATAGAAAATGCATTAATTCAACATGAAATTCAAAATAGGGAAATAATATTAAAAATCTTTGATGAATTTCTAAAAAAGAAGCAATGAAAAATATAAGATAATAAATTTATTTTTACTCTTTATCTAACACTAGTTCGTATTCTCCATTTTCAAGATGACGATAAACAACATTGTTCCCCCATTGATTATGGGTATAAATAATATCACCTTCGATTTTTTCTACTGTAATTGTGTAAGGTAATTGTCGTTTTTCACGAATATCTTCTTCGTAAAATTCGTATTCTTCATTATCCTCTTGAGCCATATTATGCTAAAAGTCTGATTTAAAAAAAATTTTTGGATTTTTAAGTAAACGCTAAAAAAAGTAAAACGATAAAGAAACAAATTATAAAAAAATGCAAAGATCAAGGGAATTAAAAAGAAAATGTGATTATAAATCCTTTAAAGCATCAAGAATATCAACAATTTTCTGGCCACTTTCCCTCAGTGTTTTAAATAATCTTGTTAACAACTCAGTTGATCCTGCTAGTGTCTTATATAAAAGCATTAGACTAAATTGCATAGGAACACTAAAAATTGCTCCTGAAATAATCATCATCTGCTGACTTAATTGACCATATAGTTGATCTCGCTTTGATAATTGTTGATCTAAGAATGATTGAGTCATTTCATTGTTAGATTGCTTTCCGTATTGTGAAATTTCTTCATACAGATTTGATTTTAATTCATTAAAAGGGATTCCCAAATCTGATAGAGCTTTTTGTGTTCCAAGATAAAATTGAGTTAATATTTCTTCTTCTGAAAATTTCTGAAAGTTTTGAATGAACGACTCTGGAGCCATTCCAGTTAAAACATCTAGGATATAATCCTTTAGATCATGAATAACAGATAAGGGAACAAACTTAGTTGAATTTTCTTTTATAAATAGAAAAATATGACCGTAAACGCGCTTAATTTCATCATTCTTGAGTAGTTTCTCAAGATATTGTCCTCGCTCATTTAAAAGATGAAGACTAATAAAACCGAGAACTTGCAGGAATTTTGCTTCATCATTAGTGAAATGATCGAATAATTCATATGGAGTCATTTTTGCTGCTTTTTGAATAATTTTTTTTAAGGGAACCCGAAGCAATCCAGCAGAATCTTCCATCATTTCATCTAGTTGATCGATATCAATTTGATCGGTAATTTTTGCCCAAAGATCATCTGCTCTTGATTCAAATTCAGTTTTCTGATCTAAAAATTGTTGGAAATACTTTTCTTTGTCAAATCCCTCAATTAATTCAAAATCCGGAAATTCTTCTTGAGGAATTATCTGACATTGAAATTCAAAATATGAATCACCATGTAAAGAGTTTTTTGTATTTTTTAAAACAATGCGCTGATCTTTTCCTTTAAGTGCTAAAACAAAGCTGCTACATTGGGTTAATAGCCCAGCCATTAATGATCCATAACAATTTTCATTATAGAAAAATTTGTTCCAAGGCAGATTATCGCGCGCCTTATCCTTTCCGATGTCAAAACTCATGGGATCTACCTTAATTTTGTAATTCAAAATTGGTCGTTCTGGATCAGAACGATCCCATTCAGTTGTATATGATTGCATTGGAGCTCCAAAATAAATTTGCCACATAAGAGGAATATATTCCAGTACTTTCTCTGGATTTGAGGGAAACATTCGGAAAACAGCGGCTTGACGTTGAGCACTCTCATCTGCGGCGGTAAATCCTAATTTATAGCTTAAATCGACCACCATCTTGGGATCATTTGTAATCTCATAAAGTTGTCGATAAATTTCACGATAAAATAATTGGTAAAATAATGATGGAACATGTCGACCCAAAGCAGTTCCTGCTTTTAATGCAATCCATTTAAAAGTATTACTCATCTATTTTATCCTCCATTTTAATTTTGAACTCATGAATACAAGATTTATTTCCCAATGCCTTGCTTTCTATTACTTCACTACTTTCAATTTGATATCCCAGTCTTTCTAAAATTTCTTGAATCATTGCAATACTTATATTGCACCCTGGAATTGAAACATCTTGATATTTATATTTACATAAGGCACAATTCTTATCTTCAACATAAATATGTTTTCCTTTTTCAAATACATTCACTTTACTACTTAATGTAAGTTTATATAATTCTTTAATTAAATCTTTTAAATTTGTTGAAACAGGAGAAATTTCTAAAAAGAAAGTGGCACCTATATTGGTTCCCATAATTTTTAGATTCCGAAATATTTCTTCATCGGATAGATCAAAGCGTTTCATAATTCTTTGCAACCAATATAAGGCATTGCGCATTTGATTGAATCCCATTCGTTTTGTGGCTAAAGCCTTGCGAGTATATTCAGATAATGGAGAATCGTCTGTCATGAGAAGTACTTCCGAGATCTATTAAGTGTTGCAAACATGTATTGAGTACAAGGAAATATGAAAATTCTAATTTATTTTATTTGGCTTTATTAATTAAAGTAAATTTGATCACTTAATCTTATTATATTTAACAGAGAATGTTGAAATGAAAAAAAATCTTGGACAACCCAATAGAGTATTTTGGAAGAGCAAACCATTTTGTAATCAATGTAAAATAGAGTGGGAGGAACCTTTCTTATGGTGTCCAGAATGCAATTCATTACTCGAAATTCCTCCAATTAATGCACAAAAAACCCCGAAAATGGACTCATTATGGGCTTTTTCAGGATTTTTCCCTAATTTTTCGCGATGCATCACATTAAATGAAGGATTCACATCTATTATAGATATTAAGAATATTCCGGACTTGAAAAAACTCAAAATGAAATTGGAATTTCGTAATCCTACAGGTAGTTTTCGTGATCGAGCAGCTGCACTCCTTGTTTCTGATGCATTTTCGCGAAAATTTTCAGAAATTCTTACTGTTAGTACAGGTTCGTTTAGCATCAGTATTGCAGCATATACTGCTCGAGCTGGACTTAAATCGATCAATTTTATTCCAGAAAATATTGAATTGACCAAAATTGAACAAATGAAGATTTATGGTTCAGAAGTGCGATTTCAAGGTAAGAATTTAGGTGAAACTATGCAAGATGCCCAAGAATATTTAAAAAAACACTACTCAAAAGAATTATATGTTCCACTACCCAATCAGAATATTTTAACAATTGAAGGTCAAAAATCAATTGGATTGGAAATTGCCCTTCAAAATCCAGATATTGAGAATGTAGTGGTTCCAAGGGGTTCTGGCACTCTTCTTTATTCATTATATAAAGGATTTATAGATGCTCGAGAATCAGGATGGATTCATCAAATTCCAAGGATCTTTGCTGTAGCTTTAAAAAAATCAGCAGATTCTCATCTGGTTGAATCTTTAGATATCAATGACCCTATGCTGCTATCTGAAGTTAGTCGTATATTACAGGAAACAGGAGGAAAAGAAATACTAATTTCTGGTCAAAAAATGGCAGAACAAGCCATTGAATTAGCAAAAAATGAAGGAATATTTATAGAACCTGCTTCAGCATCAGTACTTGCAGGAGCACGGAGAATGAAGGAAAATTTAGGAATTGAATTATCCCGTACCTTGACATTATTAACAGGTTCTGGAATAAATGCAATGAATTTATTTGCTTCACAAATGCGGAATGTAAAAAAAGTGTTGTGGGGAGTAACCGCTACTTCTACTAAAAAATTTGAAATACTTAGGGTAATTGCTGAAGGAAAAGCTCAGCATGGATATGGAATTTGGGTCGTATTGGGAAAAAGAAATTCAATTCAATCAATCTACCAGCATATCACTCAACTCGAAAAAGAAAACTTAATTGTTAATACTCAGCCTAACAAAAAAAGAGCAAATTTCGTACTTACCGATAAGGGTAAAGAAACTTTTCTAAGAATGAGAGAATTAATTGAAGTTCATGGTCAAAAATAGCACATCTTAATAACAACTATATTTCTGCTACTTTTTACAATACTCAAGTAGAAACTTTAATATATAGTTGTAACTTTAATATCATGATTCCCAAGATCAAAATAGGGAAGATGAAGTGAAAATCAATGACTGAAAACTATGATTCTCATCCATATAATGAAGACTTAGCACAAGAAAGAACAATTTTCAAGGTTATTGGTGCTAATGATTCAATTAAGGTCGCAATAATGGCACTTATGACTGCATTAGAAACTGTTGCAACAAGCATTCTCAGTGTTAATATACCTCAAACTAATGGATATTTCAATTTAGGTGAATGCATTATTTTTATTACAGCAATTCTTTTCGGAGCCTATATAGGCGGATTTGTTGGAGGAGTAGGCGCTAGTTTAGCAGATGTGTTTTTAGGTTACTTTTCGTTTGCGCCAATAACATTAATCGTTAAGGGTTTGGAAGGTTTTTTTGTTGGTTGGGTATATGATAAAATACGAAAAAATCCAAATAAAACCAAACGATTTGGAATTAAATTTATTGCAATAATTTGTGGTGCTCCTTTTATGGTAGGAGGATATTTTCTAGCAGAATTCTTTATCTTTAACTTAGGATGGGGTGCAGCTGCAGAAATAATCCCAAATCTTATCCAAGTCGGAATGGGTACACTAATAGCAATTCCTATCACAGTATTACTTGAAGAAATACCACAAATTGATCAGTTAAGAGAAAGTTTACTTATGAAACCTCCTATTGCTCAACCGGAGCAAATTCAGAATTGAATTATAATAATTTCTTAACTTTTTTCATTTCTTTCTCTTTTTTACCCTTTATTATCCCATTTTTCATAATTTAGAAAATAGAATTTCCTTTGCTTTAGTGCAAATAAGTTCTTCTTGCTATTATTGCGAATATGAAAAATTTTATTGGAATTCAACATAATTTGTATGTAACCCAAAGTAATTATTACGGTGAAAGTAAAAATGAATCAATTTGTGCTGGGTGGTAATTGGAAAATGCAAATCATCAAGGTTGAAGAGGCAGTTTTCATTGCTAAGGAAATTGCGCAAGCCTTAGATGATATTACTCTAAAAAACGTTGATGTTTTTATCGCACCTTCATATAATGCGCTTTATTCAGTTGGACAAGCAATTAAAGGGAGTAAACTTAAATTGGCAGGGCAGAATATGTATTTTCGCGATAAAGGCGCATTTACAGGAGAAATTTCTCCAGATTCACTAATCGATTCTGGTTGTGAATATGTTATTCTTGGACACAGTGAACGTCGACGAATATTTGGTGAAACGAATGCCCAAGTTAACCAAAAAGTAAAAAAAGCACTTGAAAAAGGATTAAAACCAGTCTTATGCATTGGTGAAACTGCTCAAGAACGAATAGATGGTAAAATGCAAGAAGTAAATAAAGAACAATTAGAAGAATCTTTAGCTGATATTGAACCAGAACAGATGAAAAATATTGTAATTGCTTATGAACCTGTTTGGGCAATAAATAACCCATTTCTAAACCCAAACGTTGAAATTAAAACAGCCACACCTGAACAAGCAAATGAAGCCCACTCTTTTATTCGATCATGGTTAGTCTCTAAATATGGAGAAATAGGAAATGAAATACCACTTCAATATGGTGGATCAATGAAACCAGCCAATTGTGATGGTTTGCTTTCATTACAAGATATTAATGGAGGTTTAATTGGTGGTGCATCACTTTCTAAAGAGAAATTTCTTCCTATAATTCAATCAGCAGTAAAATTTAGCGAAATTAATCAGTAAATTATTCAATTAAATAATTGTAATTACAATAACAACAAAAAAAAAACTAATCTATACCTTTTTTTTTAGGTGTGAAGAAGTTTTACTTCAGCATCTTTTTCTTTCTATATTAATCCACAATATTTAACCTTAACCTATCTTTCAATTATTATGACACCATTACTCTTCATTTTATATTTAGTTCCTTTAATAAAAATAAAAATTTCTTCTTCACCATTTTCATTAATTTCAGCCCCAATAGATCCTCTTTCTTTGAAAAGCATAGCGTTTAGTTGGGTTGCGTTTAAATTATTAAAATTAAGAATATCGTGTGGTAAACTCTCTTTATTGTGGCGAAAATTAGATTGGATTCGAGCAATATTAAATGATTGTCGAATGCGATGGGCTAATTCTTCAAGGATTTCATCTACATGCGATTCCAAATGATCTATTGATTGTAAACCGAAACCTTCGGTCCACACACCTTGTCTCGAACGATGTTTTGTACGTGCAATTGTATCCACCATTTGTACCAATTCATTAAATGAAAAATCTCTAAAATTGTCTCTTTTCATTATTACTCTCCCCCTTTTAAGTATTGTTTAATTTTTTTTTATTAATTTATGTATATTTTTTATTGTGATTTAGTTGTTTATTTCATCTTTTAAAGATATAAATGCTTTGATTATTGATTTATATATATTCTTTAAAAAGCTGCAGAATTTTCTCTGCAATATTATCAAGCTTTTCTTGAAAATCTGGGGAAAAAACTTCAAGATCAGATTGTAATGATTCTGTTAGAATATTTTTGATATGAAATATGACTTCTCTCTGAGTATCTTCATCGAAAATTATTTCAGGCATGGAAGTAGGATCTTCACTTAGTTTATAGGTGACAGTTTGTAAATACTGAGGAAAAGCTTTCTCAACACGACTGAAAAAATTCTTATTTGATTCATATTTTTCAGGATTATCTCTCCTATTCGCACGTGCGTAAATGTATAATTTCATAGCTGCAAGAAATTCATAGAAAAAGACTCTTGCTTCAAAATCATACTTTTCACAAAATTTCCAATATTCTTCAAAGAAAAATCCTCGTTCCTTTTCTAAATTCTTATAGAGTTTAAAGAAAAACAAAGTCCATCCAAGATCTTGAGCTGGATCAGAATAACAACTCATCTCCCAGTCAATTAGTCCTGCAATTTTTGTACCGTTGACAATAATATTACTTGGACGCATGTCTCCATGTATAAAAGAATATCCTGAAAGTCGTAATAATGGTTTATGTCCTTTAAACCATTTCCATAAGAATTTTATATCAGTATGAAATTCTTCATGTAACTTAATATCCTTAAAAGATTTTAGTACTTGGGCAACTTCGCTGAAAATATAATCAGAAAAAATCATCCGTCGGGTAGATTTCACATTAAGATAATATGATTGAAATTTTTTTGTTCTGATATTATGTAATTTGCCAAGAATTTTAGCCAAATCAGCCAAGAATTGTCGGGTTTCTTCTTGTGTAAATGTATGAATAGTTTCAAGCACTGGTTGTCCAGGTAACTTTTCTAAAATAAGAAAACGATAGCCAATATAAGAAGGATCTTCTTCATAGAGATAAAATTTAGCTTTCGGAATATCCAAATCTTGAATTTTTTGTAGATTCTGCGATTCATTTTGAGCTTTGATGAGATTTTCATTACGGGGATAAATACGTAAAATATAAATTCGAGTACTTTCTTGATTTTCAGCATTAAAATAATGAACTACGATTTCAAAAACTGCATTGTTTAGTCCAAATGCTAATTCTTTACAATTTAGAATTTCGATAAATTTCTCCCCTGGTTCCATTAAAACTTGACCACGTCTACGAAACCAAACTCTGTGTTGAAGATATTTATTTACCCGTTTTCCAACAGCTCTCGAATTTCTTAACCCTAAGGAAATTCTCAGATGATGAATAATATTTTCATTTGGAAGATCTTCTAATAATAAAAAAGGAAAGCCCAATACTTGAAATGAAGATTCTACCAAAATTTTTCCTAAAGGATAGATATCTAAATCTTTGATTGTCTTTATTTGTCGTAAATCTAATGCCATTTGATTATGTTTTTTTGCTTGCAAATAAAGAATTAATTTATATTTCCGACTGTCAGGAATACGATCTGATGTTGTATATAAAATATTAAGATCGATTATCGCATTCTTAGCATTTTGTTCAATAATCTCCATCCGTTCAATATCACGGAATTTTTCATGAGAATATAGAAATTTTCGAAGAATTCGTCGTCTTTTTAAGTATTTTACTAATGGAGGGAGTATTGAATCTAAATTGTCCAGTTTTTCTCTCTCCATATTTGAATAATCACAAACTCAACCTTAAAAAGTTGCTGTCCTATTTATTAGAAAATTGAATTCGCTTCTCTAAATCACGAAAAATTCCTATAACCTCTTTATCTGAAAAATTTGGAGCTAAACGTTTAAATTTCAAATAATATTCATAAGCAGTTGAATATCTTCCCATATTATATAGAATTAGAATAATATTCTTTAAAGCGGTAATATTTTTTTCATCTAAAACAAGTACTCTTTCAGCAAATTGCTTGGCTTCTTCAAAATTTCCTGTTCCAAATTCTAAAGCGGCAATTCTATTTAATATTAATTTGTTATTCGGTTTTTCTTTCAAAGCCTGTCGAAGATGGTATAATGCTTTTCGATATTGTGCAGAAAATTCATATGCTAATGATATAGAATAATGTGCTTCAGAATATTCCGGATCCAATTTAAGAGCTTCCTCAAAACTTTTTATTGCTTCAGAATTAGAGTCAATCTCAATATAAGCATTTCCTAAATTATTCCAAACACGTGAATCGGTCTTATTAATTTGTAATGCTAACTTATAACATTCAATAGCCTCACGATAAAGCGATTTTCCTTTCTTTTTTGCCAAAACCTGCATGGTTGAACCCATATTTAGATATAAGCCGTACATTATTCTATCATATTCGATCCCTTGTACATCAGAAGGAATTTCTCGTATTTTTCTATAGTAACTTAATCCTTTATTTAATTCTCCTAATTGTACATAAGTCAATCCTAAATGATAAAACTTTAAAACTTCAAAATTCGGTGAAGTTATATGATGAAAAAAGAGTAAGGCTTCACGATACTGCCCTTTACTGTATAATGAGAGCCCTCGTTCGAATATCACTTTATCATCTTTTCCTTTGTATTCAAGAGGGAGATCTTCTATTTTGTATTTATCCATTTACAGTCAAAATAGGTAAAGGAAAAAAAAAGATAAATTTATCCTCTTTTTATTAGAAAAAAAAAGTTGAAAGTGCTGAAATATTAAATTCCCAGACAATCGGCTTTGTGTAAATATATTCTCCTTTTGTGTTGTAAAGTTTTGGAATATATTTCATTCTTAAAGGGAATTTTGGAGTTATGTATCAGATGCGCGGGACCTCTTCCTTTGATTTTTTGGCGGAATTAAAAAAAGATTTCGATAAACAGCCCAACCACTTAATACAATTTGTGCCTCATTCCACCATTCTAATAGGGAATTCTGAATTAAAATTGGAATTGAACATTTTTCATGAAATTTTTCAGTGAAATTTTTAGCGAACTCATCATCATTTTTGATACTATTTCGTGAAAGAATGCTTGTCAGCGCCACTCTTGATTCCCCGCATCAACCTCTATAAATTTTTTCTGTAATTAATACAATCGGGAAAGAAATTCCTTCCATTTTTTCTTTAATAAATTGTATTGCTTCTTCAGAGAACTTCATGATAATTACCTATTGATCCAACAACTTCATCCAATAAAAATTTAAGCCATTCCTTCATTAATCTTTATATTTAACTAAGCTTCAATTTACTTATACATTTTTAATTAACAATTAAAAAAAATTATAAGAAATAATTAAACTAATACATAGTATGGTCAAAAAATTGCACAACCTTTTTATATATTGGTTACTTTAACTTTATTAGAGTTGGAATTCCAACTGCAAATAAAAACTAGTGTAGTGAATACTATGGCAGATGATATGGAATTAGAACTTATTCGCAGAAAAAAAATGGAAAAAATGATGAAAATGAATCAAACTACTATCCCAAATGAAGTGATCGACATTACATCTGTTGATCATTTTAATCAAATTGTTAATGACTATAAAGATAACCTCGTAATCGTGGATAATTGGGCAGAATGGTGCCGACCTTGTTTGGCCTTTGCTCCAACATACCACGATCTTCAAAAAGAATATCATTCAAAAGGTGTTCTATTTACAAAATTAAATGTTGATCATCATCAAGAGATTGCTGCACAATTTCAGGTAACTGGAATTCCTACAACATTATTCATTCATAATAAGAAATTAGTGCATAGACAAGTTGGAATGGCACCAAAACCTCAATTTGCTCAAGTTATTGATGCAGTATTAAAAAAGGTCCAAAAATAATTGTACCTTACTTTTTTTTTAAACATTATCAAGATGAGTTCATCAAGTAACGCTTGCTATATATATCTAATAGAAAAGAACCTGCAAAATTTATTCGCACATCTTAATTAATAAGCTTAACTTATATCAGAATGTTCATCAAGGCTACATAATTTTACTCATCTTAAAAATCGTAACTAATTATTGGGAAGATTCGTATGGATACCATAGGGGTATCAATGGTTGATCAAACACAAGTGGAT
Organism: Candidatus Harpocratesius sp.; assembly: GCF_054039255.1. Lineage (NCBI taxonomy): Archaea > Promethearchaeati > Promethearchaeota > Promethearchaeia > Promethearchaeales > Promethearchaeaceae > Candidatus Harpocratesius > Candidatus Harpocratesius sp. Next base: position 57,641 of record NZ_JBPLBG010000030.1, on the reverse strand, counting down.
GAATTTGTTCAAATTATTAGGTCTGTTTTTAGGTTAACAAAGAAAGAAGCAGAGTGTTTCCTAAAATTGAGGAGATACGGTCCAGAAGGAACTTGTGTTCAGAATCTTGTAATTCAAACAGAATCTGAAAGAAGTGTGGAACAAAAAAAGTTAAAAAAACTACTCCATTTACAATTAGTTACTCGAGAAGCATTGTCTTTAACTGATTTTCAAAACCGATGCTCAGAAAATAATAGAAATGATTTAATTCCCAATACTAAAAAGGGATATCTTTATATCTACAGAGTTATTCCAGATTCAGAGTTAATTGCAAAAATAAAAGACATAACAAATCAGTGGTTAAAAAATATTAATAACTTTCTTTTACCCTTAACCGAAAATTAAAAAATGGAAAAATTGAAAATGGAAGAGTATGAAAAAAAGTGATTTTTAATTTTTTAACTTAATTTTAAATTTTAAAAAAACATTAGTATTTTTTCGATATGGTCGAGTAAAGATTTTACACTATCCTTCAATGTTAAAACATTATAGACTTTTTCAGGTTTATAACCAACAAGAAGGTAAAAATTTTGATCTTCTTCTCCAACAATACGGTGAGCTAATAACTCAACACCTTCTGATTCAATTGTGAATTCTCCAGCATACAATTTCAGTTTTTTTGGTTCAAAAGCTGCAAAAATTTCTTTGGCAGCTAATTTAAGAGTAGTTTGATCAACATTTTCTGGAAAATAACTACCCAATTCAACTAAATCCTCAGAATAAAGCAAAATAAACTCAATTTGGCCCTCAAAATTGTTATTCTTTACGAACTCGCTTAAAATCACTTCAGTATTATCTGTTAAGATGGTATTTCCTAAGACTGCGGTAGACATAGCATGAATTATAGAAATTGGATTGAATATTGAAGTTTTAATAACTTCTGTTTTTAATGGTTGTGCCATTGTTTTAAGCTTTTCACCAAGTGTTTTCACATATTCCAATGTTTCAGTCTCTTTTTCTAAACCAGGATCAAATTTATGAAGCAAAATAAAAAGAATTACATCTGAACAGTATTCTAAAAGAGCATTTCTAATCATTTGAAAATAATCTAACGCTTCAGAAATTGAGTTTTGATCTTGAATATCAACAACAAAATAAACTTGTTCTATATTAGAAAAATAAACACTTGCGCGATTCAAATATCGCTGTCTAAACTTAATTTGTCCCCCAAAGTCCCACACAATCAAACTTTTTCCAAAGAACGTCATCTTACTTCTTTCAATACCTTTGGTGGGTTTAAGTTTTGCGAGTGATTTAAATTCTCTTTGAAATGTACGAATAATACTTGTTTTACCTGAATTTTGGATACCTAAAATTGGAATTTTTTCCTCTGACATGAAAATAACCTCTATTTTCTTATAAGTTACTTAGTTAAAAATACATTTAAATGGTAATATTTTAACGAATTTTTTTATAAAAAAAGAAAACTGAGCTAAAGGCAATTAGTCCAACAATATAAAATCCGAGATTAATTGCATTTACTCCAGGTATTACAATAATATTAAAACCGAATCTACCAACATATAGACCATCTGAATAAAACTCTACAGCGATAAATCGTTCAAAATTGTCTTCTTCCAAAAATTGAAAATTCCATTCGAAATATTCCATGGTTCCATTATGAAGAGATAAAATTGTTTGATTTATAGGATATTCTTTAGAGAGTTTTGTATTTTGACCGATAAATTTTAGGGTTAAATTGCATGTTTGATTTTCCAAATAAAAATTTCCGATTCCAACTTCTAAAGAGAGAGAGATTTTATCAGATACTACTATGGAGGAGTAGTTAGCATCTATTGATGAATTAAAACGACTAGGAATAGATTTGGGAGTATAGTTTAATTGTGAAATAAAATTATATGCATTGGCAAAGCGCGAGTTATTTTGTAAAAATAGAAGATATTTGTATGAATAGTCAAATAAATCCCAATTTGGAACAACGATCATTTTAGGATTCGGAATATACTTATATTGATTGGCAGAAGCAAGATTTTTCTGGGAAGAGAAGGTATATATTGGTTCGATTGCAAATGTTGTAGAAGTAAGGTGAAAATAAATTAAACAAATGGAATTTGATGGAGATTTTCCAATAACTAATCCTTCAAAAATTTCAGATATTCCAGGTAAAAAGGCATATTTCTTCTCAACAACAAGAGTTGAATTCAATATTTGAAAAACCTCTCCATTAAAAGAAATATTCTGAATTAAATTTAAGGAAGAATCCAATTTTAAATAATTTAATCTCCAGTTTGATAAATTATTTTTTTGAAGCCAAAAGACATGGGAATTATTTAATGAATCGGTAATTAAATGCGGAAATTGCAGCGATTCAGCTGTAGATGTATTCACAAGGAGAGAAAAATTGTGAAATTGTCCTGCAGTGAAATTGGTATAGAATGTGGTGGTGTTAAACCACTGATAAACATTTGTAGTAAAGTTTTCTGAATTGGTAAAATTCGACTCAATTAAAGAAGATTGATTAAAATTTGACTGTGTATATAAAGTAGTATATTCTAACGTTTCCAGACGATGAAAAATAGACGAATTATCTTGAGGAGGGGTATAATCAGTTTGTAAAAGAAATTTTGTTTGATGATAGTTTTCAATGCTAAGAGTGAAATCTATTGGTATTATTCCTTCTGGAAAAACTGCCCGATTTGAGGCGAATTCAAATTTTATTTCAGATTCATATGAGACGGTTTGATTCATTAATGTAGAGTTGAAATATGTTGCATTAATTTGAGTTTGGTGCATAAATGAATAAGCCGGATACATGTATTCCAAATATGGATTTTCTGGATTAGTTGAATTTAACCAAGCAATATGAGGTTGGTTTAATTCATCGATTTCAAAATGCAAATTAATATTTAGAAAGTTTGAAGGACAAATTAAAGTTTGGAGCCATTCGGATTGATTTGAAAAAAGATAAAAATAGCCTACATTTTCAACGCCGACCAAAATTTGTATACTTCCATGAGAACCAATTTGAATTTTAGGGTTTGATAATGATTCTGAACGATTAAATATTATCTGAGAATTGATTAACTGCCATTCAGAATCATAAGTAGATAAAGTAAGGTAGTGAAGAAAATAATCATAATCGATTGAAACAACATACCTATGACCATTAGGCCCGATATCAAGATTGAATTGATTTCCAGTAGTTAAAACTTTCGGAAATGAGACAACAATCGGATTAACTTTCATTAGTGGTTCTTTTGACATTGATGCGGTTACAATCGGCTGGATTTGGGTTGATGCAGATAAAATTAGAAAACTTGAAAAGATCAAAAACCAAAAAATGTTATTTATTTTTTTTTTCATAATTAAATTTCACCACATTTTACCTAAATCTTCAGTATTTATACATTTTTAAATTCTACAACGGTAAAAAGATTATAGAATTTCTGAAGATAAACGTAATCCTTTAAATTTAATATAAGGAACTTTTGCATTCATTACTAAGCGTGTTTCTTTAGAAACTTCATCTATATTATTTAGCATATCGTAAAAATTTCCAGAAATTATTCCTCCTCTAATAGGTGTGGTTAATTGCCCATTTTCAATCATATATGCATTATCAATAGAAGCAGCAAAATCGCCACTAATAGCATTTGGATGAAGCCAAGGGAAGTTTATCACTAAAATTGCTCTTCTACAATCTTCTACAATTTCACGTAACTGACGTTTACCTGGCTCAACAACTAAATTGTTTATTTCAATACTAATAGATCCACCACGTTTAGGTTTCAATTGGGCATTTCCAGTTGATTTTCTATTTAGCAATGTTGCATATTTTTGATCAAATAAATAATGCTCCATTATTCCTTTATTAATAATTACAGTTCGTTGTTTTGGATTCCCCTCTGAATCCCAAGCAGAAGTATTTAAACCACCCTCAATTAAACCATCATCAATTAATGTGAAGAAATTTACTGCAACTTGTTTTTGACAATGAAAACTAGATAATTTTTCATAAAAAGCTCGTGCTGATGCCGCATAGCCAACAGTTGTTAAAAGTCCTTTTCTTACTAATTCAGGTGCGAAAATTACATCAATCATTTCATTTTTTTGTGGAGGTTGTGCATTTAAAGCATCCTTAGCTCGTGTAGCCCATTCAGGAACTAATTGATCAAATTTTAAATCCCTAGCAAGTTTAACATAACCACGAGGCCAATATTCCGCAATTTTTCCTTCCTTTTCTGCCTTAAATGAAAATTCATAAGAGAAATTGCTAGATTTCTTTAATTTTTTAAATCCATTACTGTTAATAAGCATTTTTTGCTTTCGAAAATAACGAAAATGACCTGATGTTGTTTTTGCAGGGATAATTTCTCGAAGATTTTGCTGAATCTCTTTTCCTTTACTTTCAAGAAATGAAACTGGATCTTCCCAAATATTTTTATCATATGTAATGGGATCAGCATAAATTTTACCTGGAGATACTAAATCATATTTTGGTTCGATATTAAATTGAGTCAGGGCTTTAGCTTGTTGAATTGCTTTTTGAATTTGGGAAGGATTTGTTGCATTTAGATTTATTGAGCCAACACCCATTGTTTTAGCATCGATATCTTGAAATACACGGATAAAATATGATAAATTACAATAGTTAGTTTGTTCTTCAATATCTGTTTTTCTATAATGGATTCCATTGATACGTTCATGAAATAAATATATATCCCATTTTGTGATATTTGCCTTTTTTATTTCCCGTTCAATTACTTGGGCTAAGTTTTCAATGGAATAAAGCGGATAAGATTTATCGTTGTAATTCATATAAATACCTCCAATTTATCCTGGACTAACAAAACTGCGATGAGCTTTTACGTAAACCCCTCCATATGTCACTGGTACCCATTCATCTAAGCCTTTTCTACTATTAATTCCAGAAAATTGAATTGGTCCTTTTGAAACTGCATCGATGGATAAAAATAAATCTCTTGCTTGTCCAGAAATTGCCACACCCTTGACGCGTTTCTTTAATTCTCCATTTTCAATTAAATATCCAGAAATAGAATTACATTGCACAGAACCATCAAATTCTTCTATTCCATAATCCCCATTCTCAACCAGTAAACCGTATTTTATTTCTCTGATCATTTCTTCTAGAGTATAATCTCCTGGTTCAAAAAATGTATTTGAGTTTCTAGGATAAATCGGATGTAAGAAATTTTGACGTCTTCCATTACCGAATAAAGCATCGGGCATATCTAACATGGTTGCAGTGATTCTTGAATGTAAATAGTGAGTTAAAATCCCATTTTCAACCACAGGTGTTTTTTTATTTAAAATTCCTTCATCATCAAAATAATAATTCCCATATGCACCAGTTTGGGCAGAATCACTAATATTCACTAAATCTGAAGCAACGGGAAGATTAAAATACCGTTTCCAAAAACTTCGATCTTCAACAATGGTGTCTGCTTGAACACCATGCCCAAAAATTGCATGTGCTAACATACCTGCTACAGAAGGATCACATATTATGGGTAAAACTCCGCTGGGAGGTAAATCTGCTTGAGCAATTTCAATTGAATCCTTAACAAATGATTGAATTTGTTCTTGGGATAAAGAGTTGAAAATTTCCCAGCCACCTTGACCACTTACACTCATTTTATTTGAATCCACTTTACCATTTGATTTTACTACAGAAATTATTTGAATCCCTAATCGAGGCAAAACTTGTCGCAATCTACTTCCTTCTGTATTTAAAAAAATCCTTTCTTGAATTGAATCTTGAAAATTGATAAATACATTTTTAATTTGAGGATCTTGAGTAGAAATTTCTTTGTATAATAAATTAATTTGATTTATTTTTTCTTGAATTGGAATCGCTGTGAAATCTTGCTTCATAGAAAATTCTTTATCAAATTCATTTTTTGGATAAGAAATTAAGTGAATATCTGGAAAAAACTCCAATTTTGGAAGAATTTGTGCCACTTGAGATTTTAAACGAAAAATATCTGGATGAGAAATCTCAAAATATTTTTTTCCATTAAATATCCGAAAAACAAAACCTCGCATCTTCGGCTTAACATTAGATGAAGTACCACTTTTTGATTGTTTTATGGTTAAAACTGCCGACGAATCAAAAAGAATATCTGCATAAAAATGGGACGGGACCGAATGAATAATATCTTCCATGTGCGCAATGATTTCTTCTTTTGTATGAATCACTAAATCACCGTGCCTATATAATGTAGAATATTAAGCCTTACCTTAAGAGCTTTTTTTGTATTTTCAATAATCATGTCATTTTTTATACTGAGAAATGAAAAATGGAAGAAAAATCTTTAATTAAAAAATAATTTAATTTAGCCTCATTATTTGTTTATAAGGAAAATGTAACTCTTAATTATATTTATCATTAAATAATTAATTTAATAGTGAAAAAAGAATTCACTCATTGGTAAAATAAACTTTAAGAACTCACCAAAAAAAAGGGGAACTTACAACGAAACTTTATAGAAATCCTAAAGAAAAAACAAATGCATTTAAATCTATACTCAAAAAATTTCCAGAACCCCAAAAAAAAAATAAAAGAAATGTGAGATCAAAACAAAATGGTTATGTTTTTTCCTTAGCGGGAGTTCATGGTGTGGGAAAAACAACTATATATGAAATTCTCAAAACAAAATTTAGTGAATTCCACAATATTAGATTATATCCTGAGCGTTTGCGATCTGTTCCACCTGTTCCATTTGGGTCAAAAAATAAGCAGACTGCTTTTAGGGCTGAACTTCATTACCAACAACAAATGATTGAACGAAATCGTTTAGTTGAAAAATTTGTACAGAACCAACGAGATCATATTGCTATTCTCGATCGCAGCCCCCTTTCAACCTTGGTTTATGCACTAGCCTTAAATTTACCCAAAATAGATTATGAATTAATATACGACACTTATAATTCAGTCTCCTGGCAGAAGGATTATATAATTTACTTATATGCTGAACCGAAAACAGTTATGAATAGAATATATCGACGGGGTTCGCTAGATCCTCAGCGTGAAAAATGGAATGAAGATGATTTTAAATATCTTTTAAGAGTACTCAATAAATATTCTGAAATTTTTGAAAATTTCAAGTTAGTATCGAAAAAGAGATTAATTAAAGTAAATACAGAAAAAAACACACCTCACGAGACTGTTGAACAAATTATTCAAATAATTTCTGAAAAATCAGGAATCAGACTAAGAAATATAAGTATTATTCCCAACAATCAAAAAAAATTAACTCATTGGCTAAATACTTCATTATATTAATAATTCAAGCAAAAAAAAAAGATTTTTATCTCTATTTTTCTTCAGGCATTATTCCAAAGGACATCTCTAAAATTTGGTTTATTTCTTCCATTGGAAGTGAAAGAAAATGAAAAGAAAGATCATTCCTCTCTTTTAATTCCGTTTTAATTAAATCAAAACTATTTTTCTTATTATTAAAATGGCTACGTTGTAAAATTTGAGCACGTGTTATATTTTCAAACCTTTGCTGAAATTCTCTCGAATGAAGAGTAAATCCCATTTCATCTGCTGTCATTTGATATGCTTTTTTGATTTCAATATTTGAAATATAATAATTGTTTGGGCTTTTAAAGTAATTTACGAGATAGTCTAAAAATAACCTTTCTTCCAAACTAGTTCGCATGACATAATCTGTCATAGCTAAAGAATCGATTGAGACTCCTTCAAAATAATATTGTGAAATTTTCCTTATGTCTTCAGGAAGTAATTCCCCTTGTTCTTCAACTATTGGATAGATCCGCTTCAGTAAATTAATGCAACTTCCAGGGACTTTTGTTCCATATTCAATAATATAATCCACTAAAAGTTTGATTGCTTCAGGTTCTAATAAATTGTGAAACGCCATGATCGATCTTTGGCTTGTAATTTCATATAATTCCGAATTACTAAAAATGTTTAAGTGAATTCGATGATCTAATTGAGTATATTGATTAAATGCATAGAATTGGTTCCCAGTATCAATAGATGTTATAACATGCAAATTTTCTGTTTTCTTGGCAAAATTTAGTATTTTTGCAATAATTTCTTCTTTAACATACTCAATTCGTTGAAGATATAAAATAATTGGTCTATTACTTTTCTGAACAAGATATTTAAAACTGTTCCACAAAGAGATAGCATCCCATTGAATTACATCTGATAAGTTGATTTGAATTTCTAATTTATCATTCAGATTATGCAATATTTCAAACAAAAGTTGCCCCAATTCTTGATCTCTACAATCATTTGAAATAATAATAGGAATCTCTAAGCAACTTTCATCGTTTATTGGCTGAGACTGGTACCATTTAAAAATTAAGTTAAGAAGAAGATTCTTTCCTGCACCTTGGAGTCCATAAAGAGTTAAATTTGTGGCATATTCATCTTCTAAAGCATCTTTTAAAATGCCATATATAAGTTCACTTTTTTTTCGGCGGGGTACAATTTTTGGAGGAATAAAATTTGAGTTGAAGATTGCACGGGGCCCAATATAACTTGGAATGGAAGCATCAGCAATAGAATTCAAAAAATCGGCGAAGCTTAAAGAAGCTATTGCAGATAGATTTATTTCGTGAGACATTACACTTTATGGTATCTATATCTATTTAAAGATCGAGAAAGAGGGGGTTCAATGAAAGTAAAAATATATTGACTTAATTTCATCTGAAATCTATGAAAAATTAACCTAGACTATTTTTAAGGGAGTACTTCTCTTACTCTATATATAAATAAATAATTTGGATTTGAAAATTATGGCCATGGTGGAGCCCGAAATTGCAACAGAATTAATGCAAGAAATTCAAAAAATAGAACAAGGTTCAGATCTCGAACGAATTGCTGTTATTAGCCGTATCGGAATGGCAATTGCAACATCACATAGTGATGAAATGGATGCAGATGCAGAAACTGCCAGCAGTTCAGCATTAATTGATTTGGCAGAAAGATTAAGCAGATCAGTCAATCATGGGAGCCTTCGAGAAATTTTGGTTAAATCGGAACATGGTTTTGTTATTTTACAATTTATAAATGAAGAATACATGATTTTCGGAGGAATTTCAAATCCACTTAGAATTGGTTATTACATGGAATATCTCCGGACAATCGCACATAGATTTGCATTTATTTTAGCAGGTAAACAAATGACTGAAGAACTTCGAAAAGAAATTGAAGCAAATCGAGATCGCGATTTTCGCTTAAAACAAGAAGCTCGCACACCATTGGCAGAATCATTTCAAATGGACAAAAGTAATGATACAGACAAAAAAGCGATGGAAGGTGTACTTGCATTCTTAAATCAGTGGGGTGGTGAAGAAGAGACACCTGCGAGTCCGAATAATATTGTTAGCATTGATAATGATCTAATGATAGGTTTAAATAATTTGGATAACCTTGCCCCAAAACCAATTTCTCAAGAACAAGTTCAACAAGCTCAAGAAATAATGATAAATAAACAAGAAGCAGATTCTTTAAAGCAGCCTACACAACCACAAAATATGGAAGATATTTTCGCTGCACTCGATAGTTTTGCTTCAACTTTACCAACGAGTTCTTCTTCAAGTTCTTCAGCTCCATCAACTTCATCATCAAAATTGGATGAAGATTCTATGGAAGATTTAATTTCAACTCTTGATGAATTTGCCTCAGAAGCAAAAACAACTGTCGGTCTTTCTGATGTACCTGCAACTACCACACCAGAGACAACTATATCCATCGAATCTTCAATTTCAGCAGGGGGTATCCCAGAAGATATTCTTGCAGGATTAAATGATTTAGCAGAGATCTCAACCACTAAAGTCACCTCATCAAAAACTCGTAAAAAACCAGATAACTATCCTTATGGGATTCCAATTTATGAAGGAGAAGTTCCTCCAGTTCCGCTGGATGATTATGTGTCTTTTGAAATTGGAAGTCTTGCATCAGTTCATTCATCAAATCAAGACAATATTCAAGAAACCCCAATTTCGTCATCATCTAGCAATCTTTCCGAACCGTATACAGCAGCATCTTCAAAAGAAATGGAAACACCAACTATACCAACTAGTGCAGAAGTTTCTCAAATCGCACCAGAATTTGCAAGTTTAGATACTGAAGAAGTTTCAAGTCCAGATTTTGACGCTATTGCTTCAGAATATGATGATGTAGATCTTGAAATTGAAGAAGATGCTATGTTACAAGCCTTAGAAGAATTAGATTTTGATAAAATTGGTAAAGAAAAAAAGTGATTTTGATAAAAATGTACTAAAAACTTTTAAGAAAGTTATGAATTTTTTTAACAAATGCCCCCCACACTACAAAGATCTGATTTAAATCGAAAAGAATTAAAAAAAAACACTCAAAATTTACCTGAATATATGAATTTCAGAGAACAAATAAAAGAATTAAAAGAGCACTATATACCATTTCTATTTTTACCCACTGCTAAAGATCCTACGTTAACTAAAAGAAGAGAAGAATTGGAAAGATTTCATTCCAAAAGAAAATTTATTAAACGTTTGCAAAACCCTTTGACTCTTTTTGGGATATTTATCATTTTTATTATTTTTTCCTGGGCAGTTTTTGCTCCTTTAATAATTACTCAAGGTTTTTATGAAGTTACGGTTGCAGATTTTTCAACATTACCTAATTTACCACCATCAAAAGATCATATTTTTGGTACAACAAGATTAGGAATGGATGTGTTCGCACGATTGGTTTGGGGTGCTCGGCCTTCTTTGTTTTATGGAAGTTTTATTGCTTTTTTAAGCGCTTTTATTGGAGTCTTTTTTGGCTTATTAGCAGGTTATCATTCAGGAATAGTTGATAATATTATTATGCGTTTAGTTGATATTATGATGGCTTTTCCTTCATTGATATTAATTGTGCTAATTGCAGTATGGTCGGGTGGAAATGAATTTATAATTTTAATCACTTATGGTGTTTTAGGATTTGCAGGTTACACCCGAATGTTACGCGCTTTAGTATTAAGTGAGCGAAATAAAACATATGTCCAAGCAGCAAAGGTAGCAGGTGCCAGTAATTTAAAAATACTTTATAAACATATTTTACCTAACTGCCTTGCACCAATTATTGTTTCTCTTAGCTTTAGCATTGGCGGGGTAATTTTGGGACTGGCAGGATTAAGTTTCTTAGGATATGGATTTGAGAATTCTGCTGATTGGGGTACTGATCTTAACATTGCACATACAAAAATTTTTTCTGCACCTTGGGCTGCAATCATTCCAGGATTTGGAGTTTTTATTGCAGTGATGGGATTTATGCTTGTTGGGGACGGATTAAGAGATGCACTGGATCCCCGATTACATAATAATAACTAAAGTTAAAAAAAAGTAAAAAAGAGAGATCTACTTTTTTTGCTGTTTATTTTTCATTCTTTTCAATTTTTGCTCGAAAGATTGACGATATCGCTGTTGTCCAACAGAAGCAAAATAAGATGCTTTGTCCATAATCATTTCAGCTTCAGCTTGCTTCTCATCAAGTTCCCATTCTTCTATTTCATCATTTATCAAAGCATTCACTTCTTCAACATTTATTGAATACTTCTCATTAAGGGAGATATTTCTTTGCAACACTTGTTGTGCTATTGATTTAGCGACTTCGTAATCACCTTTTGAGCGCAATTTTGATGCCTTTGATAATTCATAAGCTGTAGCAACATTTGGATTAAAGGTAGATTGAAATTTCTTTTCATCAGATTCCACAGATAAATTTTGGCGATAACATCGAATATGTTTATTATTTTGGGAATCTAAGTATTCGAGTTGAATTTGAATAGGAATTTTCTTTTGAGATTTAGATAATTTAATTTTAGGTTTAAATCGCAAAAAAATCTCGCGATCTGCCTCAAAAGCACCCAATTTAACAGGTTCTCCTGACTTGAATGGTTTTTCTTTCTGTGATATTGCGGTACCTTCAATTTCTTCTAAAATAATATCTTCTGCCATATAAACGCGCAAAGTGGCATTTCGAACAATATAATTAGTTCTTTGTAATTCTCCAAAGGCAGATTCAATTTGATCTGCAGAAATAAACATCATTTTTCCACCTGTAATATCTGTTACTGCACCAATTATGTCCAGTGCAACAGAATTACTACCGTTTTTATCTCGAACTCCAATTATATCTACAATAATATTATTTTGAAGACAAATTGTTCCAATTTTATGATAATATTCACTTGCTTTCTCTTTGCTTAAGGAATCTTCTTCGATTGAGCCAAGTCCTACATTTGCAAGACCATCAGTTAAAAGTAAAACTTTTCCACCTGATGGTTCAGCTTGAGATTTTTGTTTTTTACTGATAAATGTAACACTTAAATAAAGTGCAGGTCCCAAGGCGGTCATGTTTAAGCTTTTCATACTTCGCACTATTTTAACCCACTGTTTATATTGAGAAGAAATAGTGGAAAGTTTGTGGTTTTCAATTATAATTTCCACTTCTTCATCCATTTTTTTCTCAGTAAAAAAGATTGGCCCGTCTTGAATTTCAATTTTCTTTTTAGCATTTGGGAATATCCATACATTTGAAGAAAAAGGAATTAACACAAAATAAATATCAGGTGTTTCGGCAGTTATTTGATGGATATTTTGAACCAAAGCATGCTTTACTGCTTCAATTTTGCCACCTGCCATACTGCCTGAAACATCAATTGTTGCGATCTGTATGGGAAATCCAGAACTTGTTGATTTTGAACTTAAGGGACTGATATCGATTTTTTTTTCATCACTTGTTCGAATTTTATTAAGAATAAATGCTAATTCTGTTGAATCAACTTTGTCGGTTGGTTGTTTAGATGAAATATAATCGGAATATTGCTTCATTTTTTCATCCGAAACAGTATTTATCTTTAAACAAAATTCACATTCAAATTGATACTCCCCATTAACTTTTTTAATTCTCTCTATATCAGTTAAAATACAGTTACAATTCGAACATTTAATTGGATCTCCTTTAATTTCTGTATTACTTAAAGAATCAACTTTTCCAAAATTCAAAGCGGTAATTAAAGGATAATCTTTTATTTCAGATGTATTTTGTGGAATGCTTTTAAAAGATTGTCGAAACATAAATATGAGGAAAAAATTCAGCTATTTAAATCTTTAAGATATTCAATTAAACTCTAAAAAATTATGAGTGTTTTAGAGTAATAAAACAATTCTTCAAGTTCTGAACGAATAAACTTATTCGCACCTATGATATCGATTTTTTAGCAAAATGAATAAGCAATTCAGATAATTCGAAAAGGTTTAAATTTTCAACTAATTCAGAGACATTTAATCGCATTTCTTCTGGAGAAGCATCCTCTTTTACAAAATTCTGAATTGATTCAACATAATCATCAATTGATTCAAAAAGAATTTCAATTCGATCTACATCTTTTAATTCAGCAATATCCTTATGTAATCGCGACTCTAAATGTTTAAGCAAACCTTCGATGACTTCTTTTTTAGAAACTTGAAGAACACTTGAAATACGCTCAATTTCTTTAATACTATCTTGCAGTGTTTTATTCCAATCATTAGATTCTTTATAGTAAGGTTTGATAAATTTATCAATAAATTCTTGATAACACCTTCCTAAGTCTTTTGAATCAACGAAAATTTTCGCACCATTGGAAAGTTCTACTTCACGATTAATTTCCATATTTTTGCACCCTCATTCATTATTTTTTTTTCAAAACCCCTTAATTCATAAATTTTCACACATTATATCTCCATATACTTCATAATACTCAAGATTGGAGAATACCTTATCTTTCTTAGGAGCTTCATTGCTAAAAATCTTGTGTTTAAATTAAAAAAAAAAGGAAGAAAGTAATTTGATTCAGAAAATTCGAATTTCTATTGGAAGTGCAGCAGTTTTAGGATTTGTCGACATAAAGACAGATGTTTTACCTACAACATGCTACTTAATGACTTATACAGAAAAAATGTGTAGAGGAGAATGCCAATTTTGTCCTCAAGGAACCAGTATCCATTCAAATGCAGCACAACAATTATCGAGAATTAATTGGCCTGAATTTGATTGGAATAAATTCTTAACCCAACTCACTTTACTTCAAAAATCAACTAAAAAGTCAAAATTTCAAAGAATTTGTCTTCAGACATTAAATTATCCTGGATATACTGATGATGCTTTATTCATTGTAAAAGAAATTCATAAAATAATACCAAAAACACCAATTTCAGTAGCAATTCCTCCTGTATCAAAAGATTTATTGATGCAATTACAAAAAAATGGATTAGATCGAATTGGAATTGCATTAGATGCATGTTCACCCAGTTTATTTGAAAAAATAAAAAACCCTTCACATAAAGGGCCTTATCGTTGGGAAAATCATATCAAAGCTATAGACGAAGCTCTTGAAGTATTTGGAAAACATCGAGTTACTACTCATTTTATTGTAGGATTAGGAGAATCAGAAGAAGAATTGATAAAAACAATTGATAGTACAATAAAACGTAATGTTCTTCCTGGAATTTTCATGTTCACACCTATTCCACACACTCCTATGGAACGACATCCACGACCAAGTATTAAGAAATTTAGACGTATCCAACTTGCAAGATATCTATTATTATATGAAAAGATTCCAGTAAAACGATTCAATTTCTCATCTGATGGAAGGTTAGAATCTATTACTGGTTTTTCTAATGAAGAACTAAATAGGATTATTGAAAAAGAAACAGCATTTTATACTGCAGGATGCCCAGGATGTAATCGTCCTTATTATACTTCCAGACCTGGTAAGGAACATGATGGATTTCCTCGAAAATTATTGGAATCTGAAAAAAAGAAGATTTTTTCAGAATTGCAAGATTTAATCAATACTGCAAATCATCTTGAAATTGGTGCAATATAGATATGGATAAATCAAAGTTCTGGCGTCTCATCCCTTTTTCTATTGCAGATGGCTATCGAAATATGGCAATTGACGAAATGATTTTAGATCAAGTTATTAAAGGAAAATCTCCAAATACAATTCGCTTTTATAAATGGGAACCTTCTACAGCTACAATCGGTAAAAACCAATCTCTTTCAGCTGAAATTGACATGGACTTTGCCACATCTCATGGTGTGCAAGTAGTTCGCCGAATCACAGGAGGAGGGGCAGTATTACATGATTTTCAAAACGAGATAACATATTCAGTTATTGTTCGGTTAGAAGATATCCCAAAAAACATAGATAGCCCTAGAAACTATGATCTAAAAGTACCTCAACGATATATTGCTATTTTAGAAGCATTAGCCCAAGGACTTGAATCTATCGGATATCCAATCGATATTGGTAAGATTCACTGCCCTGTTTTATTAACTCAAGGGAAAAAGCTTTCAGGAAATGCTCAACTAATTCGCAACAATGTGCTTTTACAGCACGGAACGATTTTACTTGATGTTAATCCAGAATTTATGTATTCTGTTTTAAAAGCTCCAGTAGGAGTCTCAAATGCTCATATGATACAATCTGTTCGTAGCAAGGTTATTGGATTAAGAAATTTAGAGTTAGAAAATAAATTACCAGATGTAAATACTGAAAATTCAGAAAAAGAAATAAAAATCATAAATGCTTTTATAAAAAGTTTTGAAAAAATTTTCAATATGAAGCTTGAAGAGAAACCTTTTTCAAAAGATGAAATCAACGTCATTTCAAAACTGGTTGCAAATAAATATTCTACAGACGAATGGATATATAAATTTCCCTAAAGTGATACATATGATGAAAAAAAAAAATGAACCACAAGTAGATCCATATTTACAATCAATTATTGAAAAAATAATTGATAAAAAATTTGATTGGTGTGATGCAGATGAATTTCTTAAATATCATAAAACTGAAGAATGGGATATGTTTTTTAACAAAGTTTTCGCTGAAATAATTTCTCCTGGAACAATTAAGAAAAGAATTAAGTGTTATATTCCTGGTTCTGAATTTCCATCAATTTCTTTAACAGGAGATGCTTGTGCATTAGATTGCGAACATTGTGATAAAAAATATTTACATCATATGTTACCTGCAACAACACCAGACAAATTAGAAGAAATTTTAAAGCAAATGAAACAAAATGGCAAAATTGGAACACTTCTCTCAGGAGGTTGTGATGTTAATGGAAAAATAATATATAAACCATTTGCAGATGTAATTAAACATTTTAAAGACTCACCGCCGGGAAAGAATTTTTATCTTAATTCACACGTAGGCTTAGTAAGTGATTCTGAAGCACAGCTAATTCATGATATTGGAATAGATTGTGTATCCTTTGATGTCAATTTAGATCCAGAAGTTATCTCAAATGTTTTTCACCTTGATCATACAATTGAAGATTATAAGAATAGTTTTCAAGCATTGCTAGACAATAAAGTAAGAGTAATTCCGCACATTCTTATTGGCGCTAATTTTGGCCGAATAAAAGAAGAAATCACAGCCCTTCAGTATGTAGCACAATTTTCTCCTGAAATCTTAGTTTTCATAGTAATGATTCCTCCGCGAAATGCTGGAAAAATGGATTCAAGATTTTCATTAGTTCCCCCAGAAGATATTGCCAAATTAATCCTAATTGCTCATTATTTCATGCCATCAACTGAAATATCACTCGGATGTATGCGACCATATTGGAGTCAAGCATTTACAACAGAAAAATGGGCAGTTCAAGCAGGTCTATCAAGATTAGTCAAACCAACTTTAAAAATACGCCATTGGTTAAAAGAACAATTCTATCAATTGGATTTCTATTCAGCTTGTTGTCTAATACCATCTGAATTTGAACATTTTGCAAAAAAAGAATAATTTTTTTTTTTAATTAAATCTGATATTAGCTTAATTAGTGAATCATTTATCACCAGTATAGTCGCTCCTTAACTGAGTTAAAGCAATTGGATAGATTACTTGGTAATTAGAGATTTTGCCAATTTTCTCAATTCTGTCTATATAATTAAATTCTCGAAAGTAGGAAAGAAATTCTTAAAAAGTCTACCAACAGAGTATAATGGTAAATCGAATTCATATCAATTTTACTGAAGATGGAGAAAAACTAAAAATGTCTTATGAATTTTATGGAAAGAATGAAGCCAGACTTCAATATGATGAACCAAATAACTTGGTTGATTTTTATCGTAATTCTGTTCAAAAATATCCAGATAATCTAGTAATTGGAGAGCGAGATGCAAATTCAGTATTTCACTGGACTACCTATCGAGAATTTGGAGAACGAATTGATCATTTAAGAGCAGGAATTGCACAGTTGGGAATAATACAACCTGGCGATAAAATTGGAATTATTATGGGAAACTCGCTAGAATGGGCAATAGGAGCATTCGCAACATTTGGATTGCGCGCATCTTGGGTTCCAATGTATGAAAAAGAACTTCATCATACCTGGGAATATATAATTAAGGATAGCGGAATGAAAATTGTTTTTGTAAAAAATCAAGAAATCTATGAGATTGTTAAAAAATTTCAATCCAACATTCCAACACTTCAAAAAATATTCATTGTGAAGGGAGAAGGAGAAAATTCTTTTTCCGCTTTAGAAGAAATAGGAAAAACTCATCCAATTGATCCAATTACTCCTGATATCCATGACGATGCTGCAATCATTTATACTTCAGGAACAACTGGAGATCCTAAGGGTGTTATTCTAACTCATGGAAACTTTGCTTCAAATTCCAATGCAGGCTCAAATTTATACCCAGAAATCAATAATACTGCCCGTGCTCTTTCAATCCTTCCTTGGGCACACAGTTATGCTATGACAGCAGAACTATACACCTTCATAAAGGTTGGTGCATCAATAGCAATAACAGATGTTGATCACCTTTCTGCAGATTTAACCAAAACGAATCCCACACATCTTATTTGTGTTCCACGATTGTTCAACAAAATTTACCAAGGGATTCATAAAATTATGGAAGAAACCGGTGGAATCAAATATAAACTCTTTTTAGCAGCTAAAAAAGCAGCAAAACAAAAAAGAGAAACCGGTAAAAGTAGTTTAAAACTAAAAATTTTAGATAAACTCGTCTTTTCCAAAGTTCGTGCTAAATTTGGAACTAGATTGTATGCTTCTCTGACAGCTAGTGCAAAAACAGAGTTAGAAGTCGCAAATTTCTTCTTTGATATTGGACTTCCGATCTATGATTGTTATGGTATGACCGAAACAGCTCCAGCTATAACAATGAACTGCGAACGTTATCATAGATTGGGAAGTGTTGGTAAACCAATTGATTATGTTAAGGTAGTAATCGATAAATCAATGATGCCAGAAGGATCAGAAGATGGTGAAATCGTGACTTATGGTCCAAATGTCATGAAGGGCTATCTAAATAAACCAGAAAAAACGGCAGAAATAATGGTAAAGGACGAAAATGGTATACCAGGTGTTCGAACTGGAGATTTGGGAAGATTAGATGAAGACAATTTCTTATACATTACAGGACGTATAAAAAATGAATATAAACTTCTAAATGGAAAATACGTTCATCCATCAGAGATAGAAGAATACACAAAGATTCTTCCATGGATTGCAAATATTTTTATCTATGGTGATGGTAGACCATTTAATATTGCATTAATTGTTCCAGATAGCGAATATCTTCAAGCATATGCAAAAAAGCAAGGAATGTCCAAATCATTTGAAGAATTAGTGGAAGATCCCAAAATTCAAGATTTAATAAAAGAAAAGATAACAACCCACCTAAAGCAAAAATTTGGTGGATATGAGATCCCTAAAAAATTCGCCTTTTTAACAGAAGATTTTACATTAGAAAATAAAATGCTCACTCAAACAATGAAATTAAAACGTCGCACTGTGCTGGATCGTTATAAAAGCCTAATTGAATCTCTTTATCAAGATGTAGAATATTAATTACGAAGAATATTATTATTTTTTTTTACTTTTTTTTACTTTTTTTACTTTTTTCACTTTTTTCACTTTTTACTCTATAAATATAAGTTCTTCATCCAATTGTGCCTAAAATTTTTTTTTTATCCATCTTTTAATATATCTCGTAATGGTTCCGACGCAAAATTCTCCAAATTCCGATATTTCCCCTCTAAACGAAAATGATATTCCAGATGAAATTGATAAATCAAAAATTTTTTCAAAAGTTTCAGAAATTACTCAAATCGCAGTAGATAGAACTGCAAAAGCAATAGAATTAATAGAATCAGGAAATACAGTACCATTCATTGCCAGATATCGTAAGGAAATCACCGGCAATATGGATGAAGAAGTTTTACGCACTGTGAAAAAGACATACTCACAAATAACTCAATTAGAAGAAAGAAAAATCTTCGTTCTTCATGCTATTCAAAAACAGCAAAAACTCACTACTGAAATTAAAGATCAAATCATAGAAGCAGATAATTTACAAACAGTAGAAGATATTTATTTACCATTTAAACCGAAAATTAAAACACTAGCAACAAAAGCAAGGGAAAAAGGGCTCCAACCTCTCGCAGATGCAATAAAAACGGGAAAAATTTCAATACCTTTAGATAAATCAGCAGACGAATTTATTGCTCAATTTGTCAATCCCGAAAAGGGAGTTTCTACTCTTCAAGAAGCTATAGATGGAAGTATTGATATCATTGCTGAAGAAACCAGCACTATTCCTGAAATTAGGCAATTTGTTCGAAGTGAAATTGAAAAAAAAAATACAGTTTCTGCTTCAATCAGAGATGAAGTACTTCAAGGAAAAATGGAAATTAAAAATGAGAATGGAAAAATCATTGATTATCATATTTTTGAAAATTATTTCGATTTTTCAGCCGCAGGTTCTCATTTACAAAATCATCAAATACTCGCTTTAAATAGAGCTGAGAATTTAGATGTTATCTCTTTAAACATTGAAACATCTGATGAAAATCTAATTCATGAAATTCAAAAACAAATAATTGGTTCTCAAACTGAAAAATCTAATCCATTTCTTCCTTACTATTTAAAAGGAATTGAGAAAGGATATAAGAGATACATGATTCGTTCATTAAAACGGGAATATTGGAAAAAACTTACAGAGCGCGCCGAAATACACGCAATTAATGTCTTTGCAACTAATTTAAGAAATTTATTAATGACACCACCCTTGAAGAATCGTTCAATTATTGGAATCGATCCTGGTTATAGAACTGGTTGCAAGGTGGCTGTGATTGATAAACATGGCAATTATTTGGACAATACTGTAATTTATGTTACCCCACCGAAAGAGAATATATCAGATGCCACTAAAAAACTGGCAGAATTTGTTCAAAAATATAATGCATATACAGTTGCTATTGGAAATGGGACTGCTTCAAGGGAAACTGAACAGTTTATAGCAGAATTTGCAAAAAAAATGAAGAATAAGCTGAAATCAAAAAATCAAATTGAATACGCAATTGTAAGTGAAGCTGGAGCATCTGTATATAGTGCCTCAGCAGCTGCTCGTCAAGAGTTCCCAAATTTGGACTTAACTGTACGCGGCGCAATTAGTATTGCAAGAAGATTGCAAGATCCATTAGCAGAATTAATAAAAATTGATCCAAAATCAATAGGTGTTGGATTATATCAACATGATGTGAATCAAACGGCTTTACGAGACGCTCTTGATGAAGTTATTGAAGATTGTGTCAATTCGGTAGGTGTTGATTTAAATACTGCATCACCTCAATTGTTGGAACATGTCTCTGGCTTAAATCGCTCAATAGCCAAGAAAATTGTCACATATCGCCAGGAAAATGGATCTTTTTATTCTCGAAATCAGCTTTATGAAATTAGAGGATTAGGCGAAAAAACTTTTGAACAATGTGCTGGCTTTTTAAAAGTATTTGATGGCTCAGATCCACTAGATGCTACTATTATTCATCCCGAATCATATGAAATAGTACAAAAAATACTTGAAAAGATAAAAATTACCCCCGAACAGCTATTAGATTCTTCAGTATCCAAAGCAATAGCAAGACGTCTGCAAAAAGTCAACCCAAATGAAATTGCTCAGGAATTTAAGGAAAAATCAATCGATCCAGAAAAAATTAAGTATATTTTAGATCAATTAGCAAAACCGACTTTAGATCCTCGAGATAAACTGGAACCTCCGCTATTACGAAAGGATATTCTTTCAATTGAAGATTTAAAAGAAGGAATGATTGTAAAGGGAACAGTTCGTAATGTTGTCGATTTTGGGGCGTTTGTAGATATTGGAATTAAACATGATGGTTTGATTCATAGATCAGAAATTGCTAATCGTTATGTAAGGAATCCAAGTGAGTATTTATCGGTCGGAGATATCGTGGAAGTGATGATCATTGGCGTAGATAGAAGTCGAAATCGTGTTCAACTTTCACTTAAGCAAGTACCTCAACCTGATCATTCATAACTTTGCTTAATGAAGTATTTTTAATTTTTTTTTTTAAGAAATTGAAATATTTAATCATCATCGAAATCAAAAAAAACTTCTTGTTTTTTCACTCTCTTTTGTTGATCTGAAGTAATGTATGTTGAATTCTTTCCCAGTAACGAAGATGATACATTTCTATTTGAATTCGGATTGTCTGCACGCAATCCTTCTTTAACGATATTAAAAGAATCATTAATAAAAGCACTATTTTCTGCGTTATCCATATTTTCCACTTTTTCCATATTTTCCAATATTGTGTCGAGAATGGTATCGTTGCTAGCAATATTGCTTTGAAATTGCTTCTTCATTAGTAATTTTAAGAGGATTTTTTGAAAATTCCTTTTAACTCTAAAAAGCCATTTTCTGAAACCAGAATTTTGGTTTCTCAATTTTCGTTGGTTTTTCTTCCATTGATATAATTCTTGCTGAATAATTGTCGCCCATTCCGATCGAGGTACTTCTTGCTCATTCAAACGAAATTTCCAACGTTGAATAAAAAGCCTTTCTTCTAAAGTAAAATTAGATTTATTTTTTGAATTCATTCTTATTTTTTTTTAATACATCATCTATAAATTTTTTTTCGAAAAAGAAGGATTACTAAACTTATTCGCACTGAATGGCGACTTTCTTAAGTGTTCGGAGTATATCCATCCAATGCTTACCAATCCAATATATTTTCTTACAATTTGGATTAGAACATTGCCAGTAATTATGAAAATATCTAGATGTTCCTTCAAAAATTTGAGTTTTAGCTTCTTGTTCTGAAATCGATTTCAAGGAAGAATTGCATTTGGTACAACGTGGTTTGAATGGAATTTTAATATTTAACGAAATATCTTCAGAATTGTTTGAAACTTCTATCATCTCTTGCGAATCATGTGCATCCCATAAATATTTTTCTGGTTTTATATCAAAAGTTTTAAAAAAGCAGGTAAGAAAGTCAACCACGGTTTCAACATCGAAATAAACCCCATACGGTAAGGTTTTTGAATAATTTTTTGATGAAACGGGGTTACATCGTTGATACAGTTGAAAATCCCGAGTTATCAAAATTCGTTGTGTTTCTAGAGCAATCTTTAGGAGATATGAATCATTCCATTGAGAATCGGCAATTTCAGTATCAAATCCCAGTAATCGTAGAAATCGCCCAAATTTTCCAAACATAGCATCAACGATATATCTCTTTTGCTCTTTATTAACCGAAATATTCACTCATTCCCATAAATATGATATTTTTAATTACTATTATAATAAAATAAAATACTCACATATAAAGCTTGAAATATCTCAATCACCCATTTTTCTATATACTAAAAATTTTAAGAATTTATGTTTGAAAGGTATCTAAATGATTGACTGTACTTTTGCGCATCTTCCTGGAATTAGGAGAAAGGGCGAAATTCGACTGTGGCAAACACATATTAAGAACTGGAGAGAAATGATTGCACATACCAGCACGCATCCCCATTTTACAAAGAAAATTTGGGTGAAAAGCCGAAAAGAAATTATTAAATGCCAAACTGCATTAGAAGAACATAATTTTATTTTTTTAGCCAATCAAATTCCAGAAGAATATCAATGGCGGATGATTCCTGATTTATGGGGCGATATTCTCTTTTTCGATGTTGAAATGACCGGTTTAGATCTGAATGAAGACAATATTACCACTATTGCTACATTTGACGGAAAAACTCCAAAATATTTTGTAAAAGACCAGAATTTATTGGAATTTCCACCTTATCTTCAACAATTTTCTGCTTTTTGTACGTTTGATGGCGAACGCGCCGATGTTCCTTTTATTCTAAGGGAATTTAAGGAAAAATTTGAAATGGAAACAATAATTCCACCCATACATTTTGATCTATTCCCACTTAGTCGTCGATTGCATTTTCATGGTGGTTTAAAAGAGATCGAGAGTCAATTTCACCTTTCACGTGCTAATTTAGTAGGAATATCAGGTGAAAGTGCAATAATTCTATGGAAAAAATATAAAAAATCAGGTAAAAAAAATTATTTAAATACATTAATTGTCTATAATTTGGCTGATGTTATGTTCCTCCCAAAATTACTTCAAGAGTTTTATAATAAATTACGAATTAAAGCCCAGTTACCCTCAAAAGCCATGTCTCTGACAGTTGAACCATTTCAACTTCCAATTCATCCAGATCTGGCTATCATTCAAGAAATTGCAGAAATAATTCATAAAAATAAAATTCTATAAAGCCAAATTCACTTCTGTATATATGCTCTTTTTTGATTTAGAATTCTATGTTCCTCCAAATGATAGAAATAATCCCCTAACGAAAGGAACATTTAAATTCAATCCTCTCAAAGATGGTCATTTACTCTTGGGAGGGTATTTTCTTCATACTTCTTTAAAAAATGCAGAAATACTAAAATCAGAAGAAATTTGGCTATGGAATTTAGAAAATGAAAAAAAAGTTATTGAGAAAATTTATAATATTTTTCAAACTGAATGGAATTTTCGACAAAAAAACCATGATGTGATTATTCAAAAACGAATTCGTGATATTATTACATGTGGTTTTTCAATTTCTCGAATTGATTTGCCTGTATTATTTTTAAAAGGTATGTTGCATAAAATTGCACCTTTTGATCAATTATTTCAAACTTTCTTAAATACAAAAGTAATTGATTTAAGTAATACAGCTAGCTTTTTATTTCCAAATGAGCATGTTTTATATCCAAAAACGCAGCGCGAAGTCAGTCGTAAACTTCATATTCATGAATCTTCATTTAATAAACCTGCGGGAAGTGATGTTTGGATAAAATTTGATGATGGAGATTTTGATATAATTGCTACTCGATGTAGAAATGAAGTAGAAGAAATTTATTCAATTTATTTGGAATTACGAGAACAAATTAAAAAAATTAATAAAAAAAATAACTAACTTATTGATTAAATTAAATTGCGGCTTTTTTTGCTTGATCTGCCATTGCATCTTTATCGCGAGCTAATTGAACTTCTTCTTCGCTTAGTTGTTGTTCTCGCTGAGATTGTAAAGCTTCATATTCTTCTTCTGTTAATCCAGCCCGTCGAATAGCTTCTAATCTTAAAATTTCTTCTAATTTAGCATTCTTCGTAATGCGGATAATATATGAGATTAATGGGATTAATAATACTAAAGGAATGATAATAGACCATGATCCTTCATATATTTGCAATTCTACACTTTTCAAAATTGAATCTGGAGCACCAATTAGGTTAAAGAATTGGTAAGGATGGACACTTGCCCATGCCATAGCTGTAATAATTACTATACGAACAAACATATTAACCACAGTAGAAAACACCAAACGGGATGATTTTGGGGCTGAAGAAGAAGCGGTTAACGCTGCTTTAGCTTCAGGATCTTGTTTGAAAAGTTTATCTAAATAGTTTGCAATTTTTCGAGTATCACGCATAGCACCCATTATTTTTGCTTCTTCCCGTTCAGCTTTCTTTTTACGAATTAATTCAGCAACATATGAAAAACCAACCTGCTCTCCTGATTCAGACATTAAAGAATGAAGCGATAAGCGTTCCTTTTCTTGTTTTTGTCGTTCTCGTTCTTCTTCAGAAAGACTTGCTCGAGCTTCCATTTTTAACTCTCGTTTTCTTTCTTCAATCGCCTTTATTCGTGCAATTGCTTTCTGGGCTTCAATGTGCATTACTTCAATTTGATGATTTAATCTTTCTTCGCGCTCTATTGATGGTCGAGTTACTTTATCCACATAAGCTAATTGAAATACAAATTCCAAATAAGCAAATTCTAACACTCCAACTATAAATATATCAGTGCTAAGAAATTCCCACAATGACAGTTGAGAAATATCTAAAAATATTCCGCTATAGAGTAAATCATGATTTACAATATTTTGAAACCATTCGGGCAAAGATGTGACTTGAATATCAAATAGTTGTAATAGAGATACTAATTGTAGGATAAATAGAGGAATAGCAATTACTGCGTTCAAAAATAATATTACTTTTACACTGTCACCAGGATTGCTGGTTATTGCACCTCGAAGTGCATAATAAAACATGGCAATAACAAGAATTTGAAGTCCGATAAAATAAAGATCACTGGAAATTGCAGCAAAAAGATCGCTTAATCCTTGTGTTGCTTGTTCAACTGTTGGTGATGTTGTAGATATAGATGAATCAACGAAAGTAAATTTAAACCATCTTCCCACTAAATTTTGGAAAATATTAAAACTTAAAGTACTATAAAAAGAAGAATTAAGCTTAAAAAGAGTCAAAATTCCCAATCCAACAAAATATAAACCAGACATCAAATAAAATAAAAGAATATATAATAAAAAGGCGAAAATGTCTCTTAACATCCCAATAATACTGAGTACATTGATAACATTATAAATTTCTGGATTATAGATATGAGACAATACTGTCAACAATAATGCCAGTAATGCTACACTACTGACTCGAAGAGTTAATAAAAGATAATTGCGTTCTGCCATGTTTTTTTCCTCCATTTTCATTTCTGTAAAGATTAATCTGCCTTTCCTTTCTGTTTTGCATTTTGGTATTGATTTACAATAACATCGAACATATCATCTGGTGCCACCGAAATCACTGGAACCAATAATTTTTGGCAATCTTTCCGCACTTGTAACACATGTAACATCATTTCTTCGGAAATTGCTTCAGCTAAAGCTTTATCAATATATGATAATTCTAATTCATGAATTTCAAACCAAGGACTGAATGGTGCCACTACAACCACAGCATGACCATAAGATTTTAATTTCCGCACTGCTGCGATAATATCAACCCCTGCTACTTCTAAATCTGTAATAAGAAAAACTAAACTACGTTTGTCGAAATTCCTACTAAATTCTTCCATACTCCAGAAGATTTCTTTAGCGCCCTTTGGACTTATTTCTCCTAAAAATGTAATTATATCATAATAATGAGAGCGTTTCTGAGAAGGTGCTAACCAGCGAAAATGCTGGCGATCAGAAAAAGTGCATACCCCAACCTGATCTTTTTGTTCCATAGCTAACTTTGCTAATAACATACCTGATTTAATAGCATATTCAAATTTAGTGGCATCTACTGCGCCTCCACCCATTGATTCACTTGAATCGATTAATATAATAGTAGAAACATTACGTTCACTTTCAAACTCGCGAACAATTAATTTTTGAAGTCGCATACTTGCTTTCCAGTCGATCAATCGATACTGATCACCAGGGACATACTGTCGTAAATTTCGAAGTTCTGTTCCAGTTCCTTTTTGTTTCACTTGATGGACACCAAATGACATAGCCATAGCTCGTTTGGCACCCAATAATTCAAGAGCACGAATTTCTTCATATGGAGGATAAATCACAATTTCTGTAAATGAATTCGGAACCGTTTTTTCAACTGCACTGAAACCTAATCGGTCACGAACTGTAATTTCTAAAGGTCCAAGATCAAACTCACCACGTACTCGAGGTGCAAGAATATAAGAAAATACAACTGTACTTTTTGGATCAATTCGGGTACTGATGTAATTTTCACCTGCAACTAAGCGAAATGCTTCAGTGGGAAAATTGTCAAAAATATCTAAGAAATCGAATCGAGTGCCACCTGTATTAACGATACGGACTTTAACATGCATGAAATCATCCCTAAAGACACGTTTGTTATCAATTTCACGAGTAACTTGTAATTCTTCGACATTCATGGATGATTCGAATGCAGGCATTGAAATTAAAGTTGCAAATAAGAAAAATGCTCCGCAGAGAATTAAGAAATGATTATGAAAACTTAATCCTGCTGAAATCAAAAATGCGGCTAAAATTATTAACGAACGACCTTTCCCACCCAGCACGGTTTATTCATCCTCTTATTAGGAATTCTTTCGTATATGATTATATGAATGTATGATTGTTGCTTGACTTAACCTATAAATTTGATCATATACGTATAACGTAAGATAGGTTAATGTAACTTAAATAACTTCACGCTTCGCCCACTTAAATGCATTAATAGATAATAAAAAACTTCGATTTTAAGATCGATTGGCCCAAAAATGCAATGTATAATATATCTAAATTTGATTATGGATATGAATTGGAATAGTGACTAAGTTCTTTAGCTATTCTATATTATTAAGCTTAGATTAATTTAATTAATAGATAAAAAGGTTGCATAGAAATAGATATTAAAGATCTCGAAAGTTAAAGTTATTTTAGAAATATAATGAAATGTATTCATCTATTTCATCACTAAAATAAATCAAATAAAACTTATAATTAGAAAATACACTAATAATAAAGTATTTCAACCCTTTAGTAATATATATGAACTAATTTAATCAATTTTAAAAAAATTAAAAGAATGACCAAAAACAAGAGAAATAATCCCCTATCATCTTAGTTAAGGTTTAGGGAGATTTTTTACGCATTTTAGGTAATTATCATGAACTTCTCAAATATGAATCTTATACCTCAACTTCTTGATGGATTAACATCAATGAATATCGAAACACCAACAGAAATTCAAGCACAAGCTATTCCAAAAATTCTAACAGACCCTCGTTCACATGTTATTGCTCAGGCTAAAACAGGATCGGGAAAAACTCTGGCATTTGCTATTCCAATTGTTCAATTACTTGATCGTAAAATAAAACAGGTCCAAGCAGTAGTAATCGTTCCAACTCGCGAATTGTGTGTGCAAGTTAGCCAAGTAATCAACCAATTAAGTAGATATTCCACAATTATTACAGTTCAAGTTTATGGAGGAGTATCAATTAATCGTCAAATTCAAGAAATAGAAAAAGGTGCACAAATTATTGTAGCAACTCCAGGAAGACTAATTGATATTTACAATCGAGGCAAGCTTTCATTCAAAATGGTTAAGTTTGTTGTTTTGGATGAAGCAGATCGTTGTTTAGATATGGGTTTTATGCCAGATATTGAATATCTACTCCTTGAAGCAATGCAAGGAGTGAACCCACGCCTATTTTTATTTTCAGCAACCCTTTTTCATGCAATTCATCATTTAGTTTCAAAATTTACAAAAAATGAACATATCACAAAAATAAATGTTTCAGAAGATTCGCTTACAGTTGAAGAATGCGATCAATTCTATTATCTCATACCTGAATTTCGCGATAAATATTTTCACTTTGTTAGAATTTTCCAAAAAGAGCGCCCAGAGCACTCTATTATTTTTGTCAATACAAAAAAAACCGCAGAATGGTTATATAATCGAATTTCGCAAGAACGAAAAATAAATGGTCAATTTGAATTGATTAGCGGCAGTTTAACTCAGTTTAAACGGGAAAAAGTATTGCGACGATTTCGCTCTCATCAAATCCAGCATTTAATCGCTACTGATGTTGCAGCTCGTGGTTTGGACATCAAAGGAATTTCTCATGTATTTAATTATGATATTCCAACTTTTGAAGAAAATTATGTGCATCGTATCGGTCGAACAGCTAGAATCATAGGAAAGGATGGAAACGTTGCCAAAGGAACAGCAATTTCCTTAGTATTACAAGATGAACTTGCTTTACTCTCTCGAATTGAAGGATTCATGGAAAAAGATCTGCGCCAGCGACGACTACCTAGTAGGAATCAAAGTAATAGTCAATCACAAAGGTATTTTAGATCTAAAAAATCCAATAATTCTCGAAAATATAAAAATCCAAAGCATTTCAATAAAGGAATGCAATCAAGGAACGAACAAAAACCGAAAGAGTCAGAAAAACACCACAGACGAAATTTTCTCTATTAGAATATTAATTATTAAAAATAAAATTCCACGATTTTAAATTTAAAATTTATTAATAATTCATACGCTTGTATTTTTTTATTTTCTTTTTGTCATTAAATTTCTTTACAGATTCTTTAATTTAATAGAATAAAATGTTTGATTATTTTAAAAAGAAAGAGATTCTGCACCTTCACAACGAATGAGTTGATGGATCAAGATTAAATGAAAAAAAAAACTCAATGAAGGTGGTGTGGATAATTCTTACATAGGAACAACTACTTCACTCAAGATTCGATTAATGACTGCAGTTGTACTAAGTCCTTCAAGCTCTGCTTCTGCTTTTAATCCTATACGATGATTTAAAACTGGAACGCAAAGCATTTTAACATCGTCAGGCGTAACGTAATCACGCCCCAATACCGCCGCTCTCGCTTTAGCTGCCTTCATTAGCGCCAAACTAGCACGAGGCCCACAACCCACCTCTATCTGTGGATCATTTCTTGTTTTGAAAACAATATCACGAATATACTCTAGAATTGTATTGTTTACATAAACAGTATTAACCAATCGCTGTAATTCTACTAATTCTTCCGCGCTGGTAACTGGATCAATAATAATTCGATTTCCTGACAATTGACGAGCCATAATTTCTACTTCATCTTCTTCTGGAGGGTAATCCAGCCACAATTTAAATAAAAATCGATCTAATTGTGCTTCAGGTAATGGATATGTTCCTTCTTGCTCGATAGGGTTTTGTGTTGCTACTACCATGAATGGTTTATCCAAATCATAAGTTTTCCCTTCAATTGTCACTTGGCGTTCACCCATAGCTTCTAACAACGCAGCTTGAGTTTTTGGGGCAGTTCGGTTAATTTCATCAGCGAGAATGATATTACCAAACAAAGGTCCTTTTCGAATTACGAAATCACCTTTAGATTGATCAAAAACCATACTCCCTGTACAATCGCTGGGTAGTAAATCTGGAGTAAATTGAATCCGATTAAATGAAATTCCCAGCGCTTCTGCAAAAGTTTTGGCAGTGACTGTTTTTGCTAAACCAGGAACACCTTCTAATAGGACATGTCCATTGGTTAGTAACCCAATTAATAACATTTGAAGCACGTCGCCCATACCAACAACGACTCTTGATACTTCACTCATTACTTCTTGGGCAATTTCTCGAACAATGCCAACATCTGCTTCTTCAAATACTTCTGTCATATTATTTACCTTCTTCATTGAGTTTTTTTTACTTTTTTTACTTATTACGTATTTTTCTTATTCATAAATTTCTTGTTTCATTATAAAAAAAAATAAAATTTTGAATGTTTCGTTAATATTTTACAATTTATTTGCTACCCATGACATTTCCATGAATAGAAATGCAAATTCGCGCTCATCACGAACATTTTCTTTACCTGCTTTAATTTTAAACATTTTTTCAAAGAAGTTTTCAATTCGATTGTAAACATCTTTCGAATAGTATTGTCCATGTTCTCTATGAAGAGCGCGCATTACTGCATTTAGACTGCGATCTCCAGATTCACCAAGTAATCGATTCACCTTTCGTTCAACACGACGGAATAATTCTAAAATTGCTTTTCGATAACGTTTTTTCTGTCGATACCAATTGATTTTTTGTGCAAAGAAACTTGAAGTTCGAAATCGTAAGCGCATCCGATCACGTTCATAAGCTTCTAAATCCTGCAGTTGTAATTTCTTCTTATTTCCTTCTTTAGGAATCCATTTTCGGAAAGTTTGTAATGCAAAAATTGGATAAACCAGAGCTAAAATGGGATTTGTCGACATCCAATTAAGATATGCTTGAACTGCACCAAAAGTTGCTGCAGATGAAAGTTGCGTTCTTCCTACATTCCATTTGGGACTATCAGGTGCAATATGGGCTTCATCAAAAACCACAATTGTATCTGCAGGTGTTCGTTCACAAGCCAGCCATTCTATAGTCTGAATACCCATTTTTAAATTATCAAACTCTGGAATACTAACCATTTGATTATTTAACCATGATGCATCAGTTGCTACAAATATTCTACTTGAAAAAGTACCATTACCATTAATTGTTGGCAATTGAAATGCAACTTCTTTAGAACTAAAGACAGCTTGGGCATAACCACCAAGAGGAATTCCTTGTTGTAAGAAAGTTCCCATTAATCCTAATGTTCCAGATTGACCAGACAAGAGATTTGCAACAGAACTAGGAAAAGGATAGATATCTTTTGATTGATCATATTTATGATCACCGTCAACATCAATAAAAGAATAATGACCAGAGGTCTGTCCTAAGAAATTCCATCCAAATCCTGATAAAAATTCTCCACCTAAAAATCCAGTAGCATGATCTAACACCACTTTGTTAATTCCTGTGGTAATGCTGTGAGGTGCAAAATCTTGAATTACGGGAAATTCTGGATTTGCTTGATCCCAGTAAGATGCATTATCTATTAAAACTCCATTGGGGAAAAATGTCAAAGGAGTCGCAGTTTCCGCATTTCGCGTGCTGGCCATGGAAGCAACAAAAGACTCTGTTAATAATGTTCCAGCTGTCCCATGATCATCACAGATCATCATTGAGAAATTAGTTTGAAATGCTGTTAACAGAAAAGGTATTTCTGAAGCGGGATTATAAAATACATTTGGCCCAGCAACAACTAATATCACTTGTTTTGTTCTATCTAGTTGCGAAATCGTACTTATTGAAGATTGAACCGCGCGAACTTCATAACCTCTACTCTCTAAGGTAGTTCTGAAAGAGGACCAACCATTCCAATCTGGATTATAAATCGAATTACTTTTGCTATTTTGACCTCGATCAACAATTGGCATAAATATAGGAGCCCAGGCTAAGATAAATATTAAAACGTAAATCGCAGTTGTTACACCAAAGGAAATGCGACTTTTAGATTCAACTGTTCCTGATGCAGTTAATTTCTTCCCCATTTCTTTTCCTGTATTAATTAAAGTAGTAACTACTTTGAAAATCCCAATAGCAAGAAAAACAATGCTAATGTAATTAGTATACTGGACAATAAGACTGTAAGATTGAATTGCAGTATAAATTGCTAAAATTAGTGGAATTATCGAGATAATGTAACATAAAATAAGAAAAACATAACTTACGACTATTCGACCCCCTTTTGTATTTAAGTTTGAAAAAGAAATCTGTAAGTTTTTTAGCATTCGCATTAAAAAGAGAAGCGAGAAAATAACAATAAAACTACCAATAATTAGCGGGGCAATGAGTTCACCTAAGGTTGTGGCAGATTTCCACGGTTCCATAAAAATAATTCCAGTTTTATCTGCAGAAAATGTCCAGAGTAAAAATTGTGATCCAAATGACATCCAGAAGGAAAAACATAAGGTAATTACAAAATTCATAATAATATTGATTATTTTCGGTATTTTACCAGATAAAAAGAAAGAAATAAGCCAAATGATATGAAAAGTAACAAAAACTGCAGGTATCCATGCATAATATCTTTTAATCACCTCAGAACTTGACATAAATATCGTAATTGGAAATGGCATGCCTCCAAATAGATATTGTAATCCCTCTGTAGAAATAAATATGAATGGAGTAATATTGAAAAATAATAAAGCCCACACAATGGAACTTCTAGCAGCTGCTTTGGGGCGAATAATCTGACCCAATATTTTTCGATTTTTGCCTTGAACTAATCGGGCGAAACCACCAAATAATAAAAAGATCCCAATTGCAAACATTGGTCCAAAAATTGAAGGAGGTGCACCAATTGATGCTACTAAAATACCCAAACCAACAATAATTAACCCAAAAGGAGTTAATATAATTCCATAATTCATTTTTTCCTAACCTTAGTTGTTTTTTTTTCGATTTTCTTCGAAATAATTACTCATTCACTTTATTTGAAAAAAATAATTTCAGTATCATGGAAATTAAATTCCAACTTTTTATTTTTTAATTTGTTTCTATTAAATCTTTGAAAAATGAAGGGTATTTAAGTTCTTATAGAGGTGGTAAAGGTTTCCCTACTAATTCTTCAAATACCTTTCCAAATACAGTCAAAGTACGTTTATAGACATCTTCAGTAATAGTTTTATTTCCATAAATAACACTTTCGACTTCTTGCACGAATGGATATACGATAGCTGGGTTTAATCCATGATCTTTTACCATTATCATTGCATAATCACGAATGCTTTGACTTGGATGCTTTTGAACACGATATTTCGCTGTGCAAATAAGCACAAATATCATGTATTGATATGCAATTGCTTCTCTAATTCGTTTCGTACCAACTAAAAGTTGTATATTTTTTAAGCGAGTACCCAAATCCATTGAACCTTTCTTTTTTTTTCCCATAATAAACACCTATTAGTATTGTATTAATTTTTTCCACTTAAATGTTTTAATATCTTTAGTCTCCACCTATTTTTAGGGTGACCCCCTCCATCATTTCAGTTTCAGGAGTTACTTCCAAGGCAAAATTTAGTACAGTTCCAGTGATCTCTTGAAAAATTCTTGCAAAAACTTTCATTGAACGTTCATATTCTTCAGGAGTTAGATCGTAGGCACCATAAGTTACATTTTCAACTAATGCAATATATGGATAAGTTCTAAGTGGATCTAAACCATATTTTGTCACACATAAAATTGCAAATTCACGTAATGTTTGATTTTTCTCCCGCATTAATCCATATTTTTCATTAATTAAATCCGCAAATATTTTATAAGAATATGCTATGGCTTCTCTACGGCGATCTACTTTGAATAATAAGTTCATAATGGCAAATTTTTCTAAATCTATTTTTCTTAGTTTAATTGAACGTCGGTGAGTTTGTTCCATACGATACCTCTGAAAAACAACAATTCCTCCAATGACCAAAGCGGCTATTCCAACAGGAACGAGAATTCCAATCCAGTTCTTTGCAGGAGCTTGAATTGTTGCATTTGCTGCAAGATTTCCCCCGTAATTAGGTTCATCAAAAATAGCTATGTTGATTACTCCATTATTTTGAATGCTACTACTATCTATAACAGTTTCTCCACCATTTAACACTGAAATTGATACAGATAATGTTCCATTTACTGTTATTCCATTAGAAGCAAGATTTATAGTTTGAAGAATTTCACCTTTTGAATCTGTTAGGTAAGGCCCTAAATTAGCAGTCTGATTCCCCACATTTAATGTAATTGAGATTTGGCGATTATTTAATGGTAAATTAGTGTTATTGTTGAACCATAAAGTGGCTTGAATTTGAATATCATCTCCAGTATAAACTCCTGATTCTGAAGAATTTTTAGCATTTGTAACGACAAGATCTGCTGAAACACTTGAAATGTGGGGTATTGGTATAGAATAATT
The DNA here is from genome assembly GCF_054039255.1 of Candidatus Harpocratesius sp. Classification (NCBI taxonomy): domain Archaea; kingdom Promethearchaeati; phylum Promethearchaeota; class Promethearchaeia; order Promethearchaeales; family Promethearchaeaceae; genus Candidatus Harpocratesius; species Candidatus Harpocratesius sp. The sequence goes on along the minus strand of NZ_JBPLBG010000030.1, from coordinate 23,134 downwards.
TGATGGAGCAATCTGATAAAAACTATTAGAACCTTCGGTGGTAAAATTGACACCAGAATAATAAACACCTAAACTAGACAAACCTGCTTCTTGAGTTATAGATAATTGTACTTGCCCAGTATTATCAATATTAATACCAGATTGCAAAACATCTGAAAGATTACCATTTCTATAAAGAGAAACATTCGATGCACTTAACGGTATGGCATTATCATCTGTTAATGTAATTAATATGGAATATTGATCATTTGTCAAAACTGGATCTACAATGTTAGTAGTTATTGAAAGTAATGAAGTGGCTAAAACATCTATGTTTTTAGGGGGATCTAAAAAGGTTTCAGGACCTACATATATATTATTGCTTGGATCTTCTGTGATATTTGCATAAATTGTTATATTGGTATTATAATCGATAGTATGGGGAATTGTATAATGAATAGTAAAATTACCATTTGCATCAGTAAGAACACTTAAATTTGCATTTCCATTTAAACCATTATATGCAACCCCATTTACAACAGGAAATACGGGATAATTTGTCAGGTTAAGCAATTGAGGAGCATTAAACCAAAAAATATGACCGGATAAGGTAATATTCTCCCCTCGATAGATGTGAGAATTATTAATAGGACTTAATGATATCCAAATATTTGTAGATTCGCTAGATTGTGGTAATTGATTCAGAAAATTGCTTGTATTATCAAGATTTTTAGTGTTATTTGATTTTTGATTATTTGTTTGGGAAATTACATGAAATTGAAAACTAAAAATAATCCCTCCAATTAAAATAAACGAGACTAATACCAATATGAATTTAGAATTTTGTTGTTTTTTCTGATTCATGATATTTATTCACCATCTACCTGTTATTTGAATTTATTCTTGATAGAGAAATAATTTCAATATCAAGAAATTGGCCCTCCATTTTCAGTTTCATTCAAGTACAAACTATTGTTGCCATCAAATACGAGTAAAATTTCATCTAAGTCATAAGGACAATCCTCAATAAGAAATACAAAATGTCCTTGAGCATCAGTTGTAACTGTAAATCGTGCAACTTCATCACCTGATGTGTTATAGAGAATCAAAGTGACATTCTGATTTGCAAGCCTATTTCCATCAGAATCGGTAAGATTTCCAAAAATAGTAATATCACTTCCTCCGATAATTATACCTGTTTGTTGATTTAGTGGGAAAGGAAGAGCACTATTATCAATGGTATAATTATATTCAATACTTGTGTTCTGATATACCCAGAAATAAGAATTGTCAGTAGAATTAACTGGAATAGCATCAGGAGTGTATCCCACTGAACCTAAATCTACATCTAGAGTGCCATTAAATCCAACAACTACTGTAAATTGTCCTCGATAAGGAGCACTGGTAATACTTAAAGAAATATCGTATGCACCATCTGTTGTATCGTGATAGTAATTAACAGTATATGAATAAGAGAATAAATCACTTACATCACTTGCTCCGGAATAAATATAAACTGAAAGAGTGGCATCCAAATGACCATGAGCAGGATTGCTACTATCAACTAAACTCCCAGTTACTCCAAAAGTAAATGGCGCGGTTTGATATAATGTCATGTTAGATGAATACCCATTAATTGAAGCTGTTAATGTCAATGGATTCTGATAAAAGACCCAATGATCTGATTGAGCAGTAATTGTATAACTTGTTCCATCATAAGAAAGATCTAGTTGATAATGATGACCACCAGGATACACATTTCCATTAAATGAAATTGTGAAATTAGCATAACCATTTCCATCAGTTAACAAATTCCATGTTGTTCCATTTGATAAATCTGTTAATGTAACAGCAGCTCCGCTTACACCACTTCCTTTAAGAGTGAATGCACAAGAAATCTTGATAGAATCACCAAAAGTTTGAGTTACACCACCAATATCATCATACGGAGCATAGTCATAATTTTTAGTTTCATTGAAATTGAAATTATAATTCGATGATGTAGTAAACGTATAAGTAACTCCATCAAATGAAACAGCCACAGTAATTATATGAGCTCCAGGATTCCACCCTGGTCCGAAATTAACAGTATAGTTCACCCAACCATTTGCATCAGTATTACCTGAATGAAGTAATCCTTCAACAGAATCAGTAATTGTAACAGTCGCACCTGAAACAGGATTTGCTAAAGAAAGAAATTGTGAACTCAATTGCAATGAATCACCAGCTCCATATTCAGATCCAGTAAAATCATCCGTAATATCTAAATGATAATTTTTAGTATAATCGAAATTCACTGAGAAAGTATCCTGTTTATTTACAGTAAACGTTGTTCCATCAAAGGTTGCATCTATAGTATATGTCTGCAATCCAGTATAATTTCCTGGTCCAAAAGTGAGTGTAAAGTTCGCCCAACCATTTACATCGGTGACACCAGATGTAATCGGGTTTCCAGCAGGATCTTTCAAAATGATTACAGCACCAGCAACTGGATTAGTTTTTGATAAAAATCTAACATTGATATCTATGCTATCATCCGAACCTACAGAACCCGAAATATTATCTGTATGAATTACTTGATAATTCTTTGCATAATCAAAGAAAATAAGGACATTTGTTTGATTAGTTATTGTATATCCATAAGCATCTGTATAACTAATTGTTAATGAAAAATTATGCCATCCTGTAATATTTCCTGGAGCAAATTCAATTGTGAAATTTGCGTATCCACTTGCATCAGTTAAATCGGTTATATCAATTGAAGGATTGGTTATATCTACTAACCTAACTGTTTCTCCTGCAATTGGAGTTCCATAATGGGCAAATGTTACTGAGACATCAATGATATCGTCTGTCCCCACTGAGGAAGCACCTGTTGAATCCCAAGATTCAAAAGTATAGCCTTTTGGACTGAAATAAATATTATAGATTTGGGAGAAATATACCAAATACCCTGCCCCATCAGTGTACGAAACATTAATTTTAAATTGATGCCATCCCAAGATGTATCCTGCAGCAGCAAACTCCACTGTGAAATTCCCTTGTCCTGTTCCTGTTGTTATAATCGAATTCAAGGTTGTTCCTTCAGTTAAGTCAGTTAATGTCATATTTGCTCCTGATACTCCTAAATATGAGCCACTACCATTGTAATCAAAAATACCAGATATGTGGAAAGGTTCATCTAATCCAATCCATGAATTATCAGTTACATTCATCCATGTTCGAAATCGGTATCCTTCGGTTGGTTGGAAATTAATGACAATATTAGTATATTCAAAATAAATATTATAGCCATAACTATCCGTATAGTTTACATATATTTTGATGTCATGTTCTCCGGTAACTATTCCATGACCAAAAAAGAGATTGAATTGAGAATTACCACTTCCGTCTACAGCTTGCAATTGATCCATTGATCGATTTGCAAAATCAATTAAATTAACTGAAGCAGAATTTTCAGGTGTAATTCCATTATGTAGAAAACTTGTGTTAAATTGGACAGTCTGCCCACCTGAAACAATAGGAGTATTATTTGTATTTGGAGTTGGGAAAGAATAAAATGATGATGGATCGAAATTTACATTTGATACAGAATAAGTAAATTCATAAATATATCCATAAGGATCACCAGTATATGTATAATTTAATAAATAAGAATGAGTCCCGACTCTTAATCCTGAACCAAATGTTATTAAAAAGGTTAAATTTCCATTAATAAATGTTGAATCAACCCATGTGGAAGAACTATTTGATGTATCTGTTAGATTTGCAGAACCTGAATTGAATGCAGAACCATAGTGAAGTACATTTAATGATACTTGCATCTTATATCCAGAATCTACAGTAACTCCTGTTACATTATCCCATGGTGTACAATTAAAGAAATTAGCAGGGTCAAAATTAACAGACAAATCGCGTTCAAATTGGATAGTAAAAGCGCTTCCAACATATTTTACAGTTAAATTATAAGTTCGAAGTCCAGTTTGGATGTTAGAACCAAAGAAGACTGTAAAATTAGCATAACCATTAATATCTGTGGATAACGTCCAACTTGTTCCATTTAAATTATCAGTCAAAATAGTTGTAGCTGATTGAAATCCTGAACCTTTAAGCAGAAGTTCTCCATCAATTAAGAGAGTATTTCCTGAATCTGTATAAACAACTCCATATGTTGAAAAATCACTATGATTCATAAACCCTGTAAAAGCAAAATTTTTACTTTCGTTAAAGTATATTTCAATCAAATGATTAAAACGAACATGATATGAACCTTGAGGTAAATCTAAAGAGATATTATATCGATGCAATCCTGTCATATTTGCAAATCCGAATGTTAATGTCCAATTATAATATCCGTTTGAATCTGTAAGAAACACACGAGAAACAGACGGTGCGTTTAAATCAGTAATGTTTACTGGAGCACCACTTATTTTAGTTCCATTCACATATTCAAAAACACCAGATAGATGGAAAGAATCATCGACACCCAATTGCCTACTTAAATAGGGAACTAATAATGAGTATGTAGTATAGTTTAATTGAGAATCAAAGTTATAACTTTTTGTTTCGTTAAACACAACCTCGATATAAGTAAAATTAGTACTGACGAGCAGTCCATCATCATATGAAACATTAAATAGAAATTTATTTACTCCTGTTATATTTCCCGGACCAAAATTAAAAATAATTTCTACAGCTCCTTGCGCATTAGTTTGAATATTCCATTGCGCAGATGAATTGAGGTCAATAAGGGTCACGTTAGCACCCGCAACAGGACTTCCATCATCCTTAAATATCGCTGTAAAATTAAGAGAATCTAATACTCCAAACTGTCGCTGTTGTACGGTTGTGGTTGAATTCCAAGTAGAAATTGCCTGGCTATTTAAAAATGTATCAAATGTATATGAAGAAGGATTCATAACTTCTAAAGTTCCATCACTGGAATCATTAGAAGATGGGAGGCTTTGGAAATATGGCATCCATAGATTATTCCAAGAGTTGTTCCATCCATATGTGTTTGTTAGATTGAAATAACCTTCAAAATATACATCTGTTCTGAAAGGACTATAAGAAGGTGCAGTTAAATTATAGAAATTAAATTGCTCGCTGTACCCTAGTAAAGGATTTGTAACCATTTCAGTGAATATTCCGTTTTGCATAAAACTCGTATTCCATGCTTTTCCATTTCGATCAAATACTCGATAATGAATAATGTAATTTGATATATTCTCACCGGTTCCAGCATCATATACGCGTCCATAAATCGTAAAACTGTCATAAGGATCTCCAAGTTCATTGTTCAAATAATACACGTTTGTCTTTGTTGGGAGACCTGCAGTACCACCAGTGAAGTTTTCTGAAATTTGATCTACTACAAGCGGATCTTGAATTACAACATAGAAATAAGTTTCTGCTGTATTGGGAGCAGTAGGCCATACCATTCTCAACAAATGAGGTCCGGCAGTCCAATCAGAATCTAAATCTGAATTTAATTGATATAATACAGATCCATATCCTTGATTATCAGTAGTAAATGAAGTGACAAGCCGATTTCCTTCAGTTATATCAAAAATTTGAACTTGTTGGTTAGATGAATAATTATATCCCTGCCATAATGAAGCAGAGAAATTAAGAACTAGATTAGTTCTACTTCCATAGATTACAGGATCTTGATATATTGGTAAAGAACTATTATGAGCATAACGTGTGGTATTTATATAGAAATGATATTCATAATATTCATCATTATACATTAAAAATGTCTCATTCTTTGCATCAGTATATCCCGCAACAGCATGAGCAGGAATTCGTGTTGGAAAAGATGAAAATAGTGTTTGATATTGAGGAGAAAATTTAGCGATATCTGCTGAAATATCAAAAACACCATAAAAATTTGTAAATATTTCATATTCTCTGCCCCAATCACTTGAAATGAATCCAGGAATCGAAACAACGGCCGTAAACATTCCATCACCTCCAGTTATTATGCTACTTGGTGTGGGAGTAAAACTACTCGGAATTGGTTCATTAACTGTTGCTAGTTTAATACCTGTAAAATTAAGTTCTACATTTGCAACTGTTTTATTAAGAACTGGATCGAATGCATATCCGCTTATTCCTTGATTTTGATTAGTATTTGGTCCAGATACTATAATAGTATTCGATATATTACTGAAAATTTGAACATCGTCTAATATATTAATTACTGTTATGTTAAATATAGGTACATCATAATATTCAGTACTAATATTAAGAGTATGAGGTCCAACAACTAATTCATCCAAATTCAAAGAAAAAGTAATTTGACCATTAGCGTCTGTATATCCTATATCAAGAATTTGATCATAAGTTACATCTTTGAGTGTAATTAATTGAGAACCCATAGGATCATCGTTAAATACATATGTAAGAGTAATATCTAATGATTGTGCTTCATCAAAAGCATTATAGCGCTCATAACCTGCTGGATCAGGGTAAAAATCAGTACCACCATTATACTGTAAGTTAAAGTTCACATCATCCGGACTTTGGGGAATTACCGGCGTTGCAATAAATTTATTATCAAAAGCAACCCAATCACCATCACTTGAAGAAGTAGGGATAAAAGCTTCAACCCACGTATAAATATTTCCTACTAAATAAGGATAATATGTTAATCCATCATTTGAATCATAAAAAGAAGTGATACCAAGTGTAGTTGAAATCAAATCATTATATTTAAAACCAGAAACATAACGTGCACTAATACCATTTAATCGAGCTAAAGCAACAATTAATGAACTAAATTCAAAAGGATATTGAGATTCACCGCTTCCACAAAACCACTCTATAGGATCTTGACCATCAGGAGGGCGGGCATCACCTAAAGGATTATATACAAAACTTGCACCAACAAAGTCCACAATTGCTTGCATTTTTGCATATGTATTTGTTGCAGTATAAAAAGCAACGTAATTTTCTAGCTGAGTAGCAACTGTATTAAAATTTTCATGGTTGGATCGATATTCAGACCAAGAAATTGTTTGAGTACCATCATAAGGTCCATTTAAACATCCTTCTACTTCTGTACTTGTAGATGTATAATCAGACATTTCTAAATTTAATCCTGTATAATAAGTAGAAGATTGATAATCATTATCATTATATAAAAGATCATAAGTGAAATTTGTCATCTTTGTCATATCTTGGAGAGAAAATGTTGTCTCTGCCCAAGCCCCACCTAAATACGATTGGCTTTTTAGACTAGGATCACTAGTTGGAGTAACAGGATCTGATTGTAAAGAATCAGATAAAACCCTAGGGTGGGGTGAATTTGTATAAATTGTCGTAACTGTTTTATCTGTAACTACAGTTGGAACTTTAATATGAAATTTCTTGTCAGCAGTGGTTGGATCTTCAATTAACGTACCTGAACCACCAATTGAACCTTCAGTCCAGTCAAAAGATGTTAAGTCATACTGATCATATGCTTTAGATTTAAAGAGAGTATCTTCATGATCAGCCCACACATTTGAAGGATTATTTCCTGCTGCAAAAAACATAGGTTTTGCAATTAGAACAGCAACTAATGCAGGATCATCAAATTGATCTAATAAATCACCTGAAAAACTATCTCCTGCTAAACTATCAAGCAAAGTTCCTAATTCATCATCATATGCATCAAGAAATTCATCTGGAGTCATTTCTGCTTGAAGTAAATAATCACTAATATTCTCACCAAACATATTCTCCATTAATTCTAATTTCTCTTCTAAAGACATATTATTTAAAAGATCAGAATTAAGCAATGCATCGATGTATGCAGAAGGATCGAATGTTAATTCTACCTTAGTTACATCATCCCATGGTATAATTTCTGCTTCATTTTGAGAGCGATCTAACTTTCCTGCATTAGGATCGGTTAATAGAGCAATAAATGTTGTGTTAAACATATATACTCCAACCACAATAGATGTCAGAAATACTAGTTTAAATATATTCTTTGCATTGAATACTTTTGCTGTTCCCTTCGGCATAATATACTGTGTACTTGGAACTCAACTACCTATAAATCTTAAGGATTTCAATATCAATGTAGAGATTAATAATAGATACAGATTCAAAATATCATCAATATAGATAAAATCATCTTGATTTGTGGAGATTTCAAGTATTTTGTAAATATATATTACTTACACTTCTCATTCCCAAAGGAAAATAAGATAATTGAAAAATTAATTGGCCCATAATTGAATTAATAAAAGAGAAAACAGTTTCAATTTTTCATAGAACGTTCCTAAAAAAATTAAAGCATAGTATTTTACTACATAATGAAAATGAATGCATCATCTTGGCATGGATTATTCATAGTCTTAGAAGGAATTGATGGAAGCGGCAAAACAACGATTGGTAAAATGCTGTTTTCTTTTTTTCAACAACGTGATTTACCAGTTCTTTTAACAGCTGAACCTTCCCAAGGTAAAATCGGCAAAATAATTAGAGAAAATCTTCAAGATAGTTCAATTCATCCTGCCATTGATGCATTACTTTTTGCAGCTGATCGAATTGACCATGGTAATAATGAAATTCTTCCTGCTTTAAAAAAAGGATACATTGTAATTTCTGATAGATACATTGATTCATCTTTAATTTACCAAACAATCCAAGGAAAAAATTTACAGATTTCAATCGATTGGGTTAAAGAATTGAATAAATTTTGTTTAATTCCTGATAAGATCTATTTATTGGATATTGATGCCAATCTAAGCTTAGCCAGACGTAAAAAACAAAATTCCACAAAAAATGAGCAAATGGAAAAATTTGAAAAACTGGCTTTTCAACAAGAAATACGAAATGCTTTTTTAAAATTAGCAAGAGAGGATTTGACAAAAAATCATAGGATTGTAGATGCCTCAAAACAACCAAAAGAAATACTACATGATATTCTGAAGGATTTAGAGAAATTATTCGTAGTTAAAGGTTTGACTTTATAGGAATTCTTATCCAAACGTATTTTTCCTTTATTTAATCTGTTCCCCATTTTGATCCCATCGATTATTGATGGAAAAATTAAAGGGAAATTACAGATATATTTTATTACTGATTGATTTAGTGATTATTTTATGGCGAAAAAAAACACCAAGAAATCGAAATCTTCTTCAAAATCGAAATCTCAAGATAAGAATAAACCAGCTAAAAAAGCGATTGATTTAGAAAAACCGAAAAAAGATATAGATATGGAAAAAGAGGAAAATAAATCTCAAGAACCCTCAACTGAAAAAAAAGAGGACAATTCTGAAGAAACATCTGAATTATCTGAAGAAGAATTAGCTAAACAAGAAGAAGAAAAAGAAAAGCAACTTCGTTTGGATTCATTTCGTAAAGCGGGAGAAATTCATAAAAAAGTTGTGGAATTTATCCGTCCTCAAGTAAAGGTTGGAGCTAAATATTTAGATCTCTGTGAAGCCGCTGAAGCAAAAATAATCGAATTGGGAGGAGAAATTGGATTTCCAACGAATATTTGTGTAAATGAAATTGCAGCTCATTACACCAGCCCACCTGATGATGAACATATAATTAAAGAAGGAGATATTGTAAAAGTTGACATTGGTGTAGCTGTGGAAGGTTATACAGCAGACGGTGCTTTTACAGTTTCGTTTAATAAAGACCCAGAAACTCAAAATCTGATTACTGCAGTTGAAACTGCTGTAATGAAGGGTTTATCTTTAATAAAACCAGGTGTAAAAGCCAATGAAGTTGGTAAAGAAACCCAAAAGATAATTAAGGGCTTTGGATATAACCCAATTCCAGAACTAAGTGGACATTCAATCGAACGATGGCAGGTACATGGTGGAAAAGAAATTCCTAATGTCGCAGCCCCTTCAGGAATCATATTTGAAGAAGGAGATGTATTTGCCTTAGAATGTTTCGCCAGTACAGGTACTGGAAATATAAGCAGAGCACCTTATTGTTATATTTACGAATATAATATATCAGCTGATAGAGTTCCTTTTCGAGGAAAAGTAACGCGTAAGGTAATGGGCTGGATTGGAAAGAAAAAGAAAAGTCTTCCATTCAGTACTCGTGAGTTAATAAAGGAATTTCGTACGGGTAAATTTGCTATCCGTGAATTAACAAATAGTGGAAAACTTTACCAACATCACGTTTTAAGAGAAAAAAAGGGAATTTATGTCAGTCAATTTGAGCATACCTTTTTGGTTACTGCGGATGGTATTGAACAATTAACATAGATAATAATCTTCGATTAATCATAATTTTTTTCTACTTTATTCCGTTATTTATCGAAGAGTGTAATGAAATTCAACTTTTACTTACCATATTTCGAATTTTTTGGATCTGGATACGATCTGGGTTTAAAAATTGGACAAAAATTTAGAAAAAGAATTAAGAATGCATATAAAAACAGCCCGTTCATTAAAAAACTTCAAGAAATTGATAAACACAATCCAGAATATACTGATCAAATGATTCTTATTGGAAAACGAAAATATCCAAAATACATTATGGAAATTGAAGGAATGGCAGAGGGTGCAAAAGTTGATGTTAGAAACTTATTTTTAATGAATTTTAGACATTCTTATGAATTTGGATGTTCCAGTATTTTGATAAAAGATGATCAAAATTCTCATACAGAAAGATTTTACTTAGGCCATAACGAAGATCACGATTATTATTTAGCAAGTAATGCTTATTTGGTTAAAGTGATTTTAGAGACTGGAATATCCTTTTTATCTCATCTTTATCCTGGTTGCTTAGCAGGGCCAAGTTTTTGGGTAAATTCCTATGGAGTTGGTATTAGCGGAAATGCAATAAATGAACAAAAAAAAAAACTTGGAATTCCAAAAAGTCTATTGGATAGAGCAGCAGTAGAAGCAAAGTCTATAAGCGAAATATTATCAATCTTAACAAATAAAGGCAGAACAGGCGGATATAGTTACAATATATTTTCAATGCCCGACTTTTCTCTTATTAATCTAGAAACTACTTCAACAGATTATGCAAAGATTTCAGTTGCAAATAATTCAGAACGTTTCATTTTTTTCCATACTAATCATTATATAAATCCAAAGTTTTCATATATCAAGAATAAACTCGGAAATTCAAGTGATCGCCGTTTACAAGCATTAAAGAACAGGACTTCCAGATTATCTAAATGCTTAAACAAAAAAAACAATTTTAAAATTCTTCCTATTATTACACAACAACTTCTTTTCCATGATTCTGTTCATGTAACACCAAAAAATAAAAATAAGAAGTTGTTTAATTCTAAAATTCATGGAATTACATCATGCACAGTTCTTTTTACAATTGAAAGACAAAAAATTGAAATAAAAATTATACCTCATAATCAAAACGAGAAAAAAATAAAGCAATTTACAGTAAAGAATGGAATTATATCGAAAATTCAGTAAAGTTTTAAAAAATTTAGAGTGACTAGAGCGACTAGAGCGATTAGAGTGATTAGAGTGAAAAATTTCAAGAGTGAGTTAAATTTTCCATCCAATTAACATATCTATGAACACCTTCAGTGAATGAAACTTGTTCTTTAAAGCCCAATCTCTTCAATTTATCAATTGATAGCAGCATTTTGGCAACATCACCTACCCAACCGCGCGACCCACCAGTATATTGATGATTTACATTTTCCAATCCCATTTCTCGTTCGTAAATTTCTGCAATTTCGTCTACAGTATACCAAGATTCAGAACCAACATTAAATGCATCATATGACTTTTTTTGATTTTCAATTTGTTCACTAACTAAAAGAACAGCTTGAATTGCATCAGATACATGCATGTACGATTTTTGCTGAGTTCCATCCCCTAAAATGGTCAATTCTTGGGGGTTTTCTTTCAAATGATGATAAAAATCCCACCCTACACCATGATGTGATCGTTCTCCGAAAATATTTGCAAATCTAACCGATGCTATTTTAAATCCATAAGAATGAGCATAAGCAGAGAGATACATTTCAGCTGCAGCTTTAGATGCACCGTATGGGCTAATTGGATGAAATTGAGTTTTTTCAAAGATGGGATATTCATCTACTTCACCATAAACAGTTCCACCTGAACTTGCAAAAAGCATCTTTTTAATTTTATGAGCGCGCATATATTCCAAGATCATTATTGTACCATTCATATTGTGATCATAGGAGCTCATTGGATTAGGAACACTAGTTCTAACATCTGGATCGGCAGCAAAATGAAATATCATATCAACTTTAGGTAATTTTTCAAGCATGATTTCTCGATCTCGAATGTCTGCTTGGATGAATTCACATATTCCTGAATCAATATGAGATTGAATGTTAGAAATATGCCCATCAATTAACGAATCGATTACCATGATATGGTGATTTTGAGAAACTAATGCATCAACCAGATGTGAGCCAATAAAACCAGCTCCACCAGTAACGAGAATTTTCATGAATACATGAAGTTCTCTGTAAAAGAAAAACTTTTTTCACTTGATTACATAATTCTTTGAAGACAATTCATTGATCTAGATATTCTCAGTTCCGCAATGAGGACAAATTGGATCACTAGGATTTAATTTTCCACCACATGCAAAACAATATTTCTCTTTAGATGTTTCGTTTTCTAAATCATCGCTAATACTTTCGGGTCCGAAAGGATCATTAGGATAATTTGTGCTGATAGTTTTGGAATCGTTTAGTTTTTTCTTGGGATCTTCAAATCCAACTATTTTAAGAGATGAAGGTTGATTTGATAAAGTTGATTGCTTAGAAAGAATTTCAGGCTGATCTTCAGAAATAATACTCCCAGCAGACGATTTTGTAACATCCAAAGTAGTAGGTGCTTGTTTGAATTGATCCAAAATAGGAGTATTAGAAGGAACTGCACCAGGGGTAATAATAGATGCATTTGAAAAAGGAGCCGGCGCGACTTCCTTCATAATATCAGGTATTTTTTTTAGTTCATCTTCAATACGAGATAATTTTTCTAAATCACTTGATAATTTTTCAGAATTATTTAGAATTCCATTAGCCGAAGCTGAATCATTATTATTTGTCTCACTATTTGTAGTTAAAGAGTTTTTATTATTATTCATCGAAGTGTGATTATTAATCGAAACGTCTGTAGGTTGTTCTGGAACATCTGTGGCTGATAAAAAGAAAGGATTTACTTGAGGTGCTTGATTATTTGAAGGTATTTCTGAAATATCAGGGTTTTCATTCTCACCTGTATTTATTGTAGACATAGAAGAAATATGTGAATCTTGATTTTCATTTATAGGTGTAGGATTTAAAAGATCATCAGGAACATCGGGAAATTCTTGGAGCTGTGAATATACTACTTCTTCATCTTCACTTTCATTTAATTTCGAAAATTGCGTTTTTTCAAATGATTCAGTTTCAGAAGATGTAGGTTTTGATATAAGACTTTGTTCACGTTCTTTGATTGATCTCAATAATTCATCTATTTCTTGAGATGATAATTTTGAATCTACAACTGAACTAATCAAACCAGCTCTAATTAGTTTTATTTTTTTTACAATTGTATCTGCTTGATAAATCAATTGTTTTCTTAATTTTCGGGGACAATTTGAAGATTTAGCAAAGTTAATCATAAATAAAGTTAATTCAAACCACACCTTTTCTGCATCGCGAGGATGGGTTTTTTCAATTATTTTTGCATCTTGCATTTTTTGCTTGAATAGTGTGTTAAATTGAACCATTGTTAGATTCATTTTATCACCTCGATTTAAATTATTTTAAGTATACTAAGATTATAAAAGTATTTTACACCAGTTCTTAGCGCCTCTGACCACAACTATTACAAACCATCGTAGAACGATCAACTAGATTTCCACAATTATTACAAAATCTAAAAGACCAATATGTATCTATAGATTGAGGGAACGCCCATTTGATCAGAGGATAGCTAATAGATTCTGGAGTAGCAATTTGATGAGTTGTTTTTTCAGAGGTAATTTCGTTTATTTCAGGTTCTTCGATATTAACTATCTCATCTTCATTCTCTTCAGGTAAAGCAATGTCGCTACTTAAAATAGGTGTATCGATGGACTGAAATGATACTTGTTCTTTTGATGAAGAAGCATTTGTTATTGAAATATCATTATCAGAAGGTTTGATCCTAAGTGAACTATGCAATTTTTCTGATATTTTTTTCTGGTCTTCCAAAAGATTAGCATTTCCAGCTTCAATTTCAAATGCTTTTTTCAAAGAATTCATTTTCTGATAAACAAGATGCATAATGTTATGAATTAATTTTTGATCCAATGCAAATCTATATAATTGAAGGAAAAACCACGACTCTTCATAAATATGCATCGCTTCTGAAGGTAAATCTTTTAGATATCGTTGGCTTATTTCAAAATAATCCCTCATTCTTCCAGTAAATATTAAAATTCTTTCTGAAAGTGGCTGTTTTTTTAGTTTTAATGTATAATCAATCAGAAGAGGTTGGATTTTTTGTTTAAACTGTGCTAACAATTTGATATATGTACTAAGAATTTCCTTATTTACATAATGATTTTTTTGATTTGGTTCATTTCTTCCATATTTTTGCTGAACTTGCAAGCAAATCTGTCGGATTTTCAACCAAATAATTAAAAAATCCAATAAATCATCATTATTTTGGGGATTATCACCATATTTTTGCACTTTTTGAAGAGATTTTAAAAGTTCTTGGTGATATTTCAGCAAGCTAGATTGAATCATGATTTTTCCTTTTTAAGCTATTGATTAAGTTTTTTTAAGAATTCTTTAAGTTTTCAGTATTTATTTAGAGTATTTATCCTATATTTCTTCATTATTTCTCAGTATTATTTATCAAATTTCCACTTTTTCATTTATTTTTTCACATGATGAAATCAAATATTCTAAATCCATTTCAAGTAGGTCTTTATCTGTTGAAAGCAAAACAGGAGGTTTAGATGATTCTAAACGTAAAAATGCCGCTTTTCCGATAGGACGATTTTTATAAGTTGAAGCTGTAAATAAACTGATCAATTGTTGACCAAAAAAGTATTTATAACCTTCTTTCAAAACTTCATGAGCACGAACCATAAAATGGAGGTGATTTTTCTCCATAAATCGTCTAAAAGGTTTCAATCCAAACTGATTTCTTCCAATATCTGGTCGTAAAATGATTTCATCCACTTCTTCGCGTGGATCAGCCCATAACAACCAATTCATATATGGATCGAATTGTTCAAAGGTGTTGACATTCGAATCTATTTCTCGTACTAACTGATTTAAATCTACTGGTTCAAGAGAATTAAGTGGATCAATTGGAATACCTCCATGAACAGCAAACACCCTTATGGTATTATCAGTTGTTTCAGTTCCAATTGCTCCACTATCTCTATTGTCTTCACCAACTTCACCATTTAATGGCTTTTTTAGAGCATTAACATGAATTACTGGAAGTCTAACAAAAAAGGCTAATATTTCTTTATAAAGAGCTTTTACCCAATCTTCAATCACAAATGTATCCGTTAAATTTTGCAAAAAACCATAATATTGATTAATTTTATAATCTTCATGATTCCCACGTAATAAAACGACATTCTCAGGATATTTTATCCAAAATGCGATAATCAAAGCTAAATTTTCCAAATCATTTGGATTTCGATCAACATAATCTCCTAAAAAAATAATTTTAATACGTTGTGATTTTAAAGTATCTAAAACTTTTTGTAAATATGAAATGATATTTATTGTTTCGCTGTAAGCCCCATGAGTATCGCCAATGTAAAAAGCGATATTACTTTCTTGGTATATCAATGGAGGATTAGGTTCAGGATAGAGATCATTCACAGACTCAAAAAATGTAAGATAATCGTCATATTCCAGTGAATTGCCATCCATGAGGGCTTGATAAACATCATTAACAATATCAGGAAGGGGACTAATTTTAGAAAATTTATATATTTCTGCAAAAAGTTCATTTTGGGAAAATGGTTGAGCAATTTTAGTCGCTATTTTTGTTCCTAATTCTAGTTCTGTTTCAGGTTCTACTTCAGGTTCTACTTCATGTTCTACTTCAAATTCTACTTCCGGTTCTACTTCAGGTTCTACTTCATGTTCTACTTCAAATTCTACTTCCGGTTCTGCTTCTGGTTTTGTTTCTGATTTGATCTCAGGTTCTTTTTTCATTCCTATTTCAGATACTATTTCTGATTCTTCTACTTTTTCTGGCTTCTCAACCAAATCTAAATTTGATATACCTATTTTTGCTTCTAATCGTGCAATTCTTCGGACTAAAATCGCATAATCATCTTGAAGTCTAGGAGATAAATCTTCAATTTCTTGCAATAACGATGCACATTTTTTGAGTTTTGCTAACGAATATGCGGGATCTTTACTTTCTGAAAGATTTGCAGCGCGTAGATTCCTTTTATACTGGTTTATCAATGATTGCTCTGTTAAAGGCATCTTTTTTCCCCTAATTACTTTAATATCCTTAGTTACAAATACCAATGTGTTCCATCCATAAAAGATCTCGCCCTTAAAATGAATGCATATATTATGCTATTTTAGGGGAAAAGATACCCACTTTTTTGAGTTTATATCGAATAATCAAAAAATCATAAGGTTTTTTATCGAATCTACTATCTCTAACACATTCCTTAACCAAATTTTTATTTTTATTATCATGGATAAAAGGGAATATAAGATTGCTCAAAAACGCAATTTTCTGATAAAAAAAATAAAAAAAAGGAACACAAAGGAAGGAAATTTAATATGTTACAAGAAATCGTAATAGAAGTTTGGACGCTTTGGTTTGTCCTTGTTTCTGCCATTGCAAGTTTCGTAGTTGCTTTTCTTTTGAAAAAAAAAGTTTCTAATGCAGATCCTGGAAATGAAGCAATGGTTACCGTGCAAGGTTATATTAAAGACGGAGCCGCAGCGTTTATAAAACGTCAATACACTACCTTGGCTATTTTTGTTGCTGTATTCGCAATAGTCATTGGATTCGCTTATGGTATTGGAGTCGAAGGTGATGCGATTCCATGGTATTTCATGGTATTTTCCTATATTGTTGGTTCTATCGCCTCAGGATGGGCAGGATGGCTGGGAATGAATGTAGGTGTAGATGCAAATGCTAAAACAGCACAAGCAGCCACAAAAGGTCTCGCTCCAGCATTTAATGTTTCATTCTTCGGTGGTGCGGTTATGGGTTTAATCGTCACTGGAGCAGCTCTCGGTGGTGTTTGGGCACTCTATTTCTTTACAGGTGAACCAAGATATATCCTCGGATTCTCATTTGGTGCATCTTCAATCGCATTATTTGCAAAAGCAGGTGGAGGAATCTATACTAAAACTGCTGATGTCGCAGCTGATTTAGTGGGTAAAATCGAATATTCATTACCTGAAGATGATCCTCGAAATCCAGCCGCAGTTGCGGATAATGTTGGAGACAACGTAGGAGATATAGCCGGAATGGGTGCAGACTTATTCGATTCATATGTTGCATCCATTTTAGGTGCAATGTTACTCGCATTCTCAGAAATGATTAATAATAATTTTGATACTATGAATATTAATACAACAACCATCACATCATTTCCATTAGTAATCAGTGCAGCTGGGTTATTTGCTTCAATTATTGGTATTTTCTTGATTGCAAAATTAGTCAAAGAAAGTCCAGGAAAAGCATTAAACTTAGGGACATACCTTGCAACCGCATTGTTTATTGGAATTAGTGCTTTATTCACCTTATTTATGACATTAGGTGTTAATCTTAGTGCAGATATGCCAAACCGCTTATGGGCAAACTGGGGTGCAGGTGTTTTTGGAGTTTTAGCTGGTTTAGTAATCGGAATTACTACTGATTACTTCACTAATGATGAAAAAACACCAACTCGTGCCACAGCAGAATCCTCTCAACAAGGTCATGCTTTGAATATTTTAACCGGTTTCTCCTATGGATTATTAAGTGTTGCCCCTCCTGTTATTGGAATTGTTATTGCAATGGGTGTTGCCTATGCTTTAGATGGTTTAGTTGGTGTCGCAAACGCTTCCACTGGTATGTTAGCTATTGTAGGAACTATCGTTGCAAATGATGCATATGGTCCTATCGTTGATAATGCTCGTGGAATAGCTGAACAAGGTGGATTAGACGAAGAAGTTATTCAACTCTGTGATCGACTTGACTCTGCAGGTAATACTGCCAAGGCAATTACCAAAGGTTTCGCAATTGGTGCCGCTGCATTAACTGTACTAGCTTTATTATACTCATTCATGGAAGATGCAAAAAATGTTGCTGTTTCATATGGAATTACAACCTTGAATCTTCACGATACTAATGGAATTTATCAATTGGATTTAATGAACCCAGTTATCATGATTTGCGCTCTATTAGGAATTGCAGTCCCTACTGTTTATTCTGCTGTGTTGATTTTTGGCGTCGAGCGAAATGCTCAAACTATGGTTAAAGAAATTCGACGACAATTTGAAGAAAATCCAAAAATCTTAACTGGTGAAGAACCAGCTGATTTTAAGAAATGCATTGATATCGCAACTAAAGGTTCATTAAAAGAGTTAACCGTTCCAATTATATTAGCCATTGGAACTCCATTATTAGTAGGTATTCTATTTGGAATCCAAGGTTTAGGTTCTTTCTTAGCTTCAAGTATTTTAATCGGGTTAACCTTTGCGCTTTTGCTCTCAAATTCTGGAGGTACGTGGGATAACGCAAAGAAATATATCGAAGATGGTCATTTAGGTGGAAAAGGAACCTTGGCTCATGCAGCATCCGTTACAGGAGATACTGTTGGTGATCCATTCAAAGATACAGCAGGACCTTCAATTAATACATTAATTACTGTCATGTCATTGACTGCTACAATGTTTTTGGTTATATTTGTACGGGTTGGCGACGGAATGGGTCTACTCACACCATTTTTGATTTAAGAGTCAAAAATAATGATTCACAAACCAATTAACTGCAAAATTACTTCTGAGAGAAGAAACAAAATTGCAGTTAATTCAACTTTTTTTTCTGTTTCTAATAAAACATATTCGCACATACTTGGATAAAGATTATAAAAATTAAACAGCAGATTAGTGCGAATAAGTTTATATAAATTTCTTTTTAGGATTTTAAATTTTTGAAGGATATTATTATTTTAGAGACATTCAATATCAATAACAGATATTATTTGCTAAGAAAGATTCAAAAGTGATCAAAATTAACTAATCTTTCTCTCCCTTGACCTTTTAACCTTCAAATTCAATAGAATATATGCCGATGAAATCCGACAATATTTTGCAAACCGTACATTCTACATATCCAACTATTCCTACTGACATCTTGAACTATCGTTCGAGTATCGAATATTGGGAATGGATTCAGAAGCAGCTGCGCCTTCCAGTAACTCCTACAGCCCTAAATGATTTGTTACGCGGAGGTATTTATCCCGAACTCTTCTATTTATTTACATTACCTCGGAATTTTGCAACTCCTTTCCTACTTATGCTGGCGGTGAATTCATACCATTGTTATGTGCAACAACATCACACGGCTGAGGGATTGGAGATTTACTTTATGGATACTCTGAATCGTTTTGATCCGTATTTTATCAGTGAACAAGCGCGTATACTAGGTTACAACCCAATGAAAGTACTATCAAGTATTCAATTACTGCGCGCTTTCACCTGGCCTTCACTGGTGGGAGCTTGTGAAGAACAGTTAGCAGCACTTCCACCACCATTAAACATGCGTGTGATTCTAGGTAATTACTTTTTTGGTGATTTTGAAGCCATGCTACAAGATCCACAAACAAAATTTCCTCGCAAAATTTTTCAAGACGTACAGAAAATGGTTACTGCACTGCACTCAATTCGCCATCCAAAAACGTATGTTGCCCTAACGAGCCCATTACATTCACAATCACTGATTAAACCTACTGGTGGAAATTTAGTGGCGCATTTAGCGGGAATACATGTAAGAATGACCATTTCCGAGCGATATCATTATTTTACACTGGAGCAACATCCCTTTTTAGCATCCCGCACCATCCGAATACCGATTTCAACCTTATCTCCTCAAAACAGAAGTAAAAGAAAAAAGTCAAATAGCCGTTTTATAGGAGGTAGAAATAGACGAGCACTTCCTCCTGGTATTCACAGACGTGATCCAAAAGGATTTCACCCAAAAGACAAATATCTCTTTTACAATAAAGTCAAGCAGACTCGTACGCGCGGATTGGATGATTTTTTTATCAAAAAAAGGAAAAATGAGAGAAGTAGGAAAAACAAACAATAAACTTATTCGCACTATTCAAAAATAAAACAAGAAAATCAAACAAATCATTGAATTCATGCATTAAATGAAAGTTTAGTTCCCACATAACAGGGATTTACATGATCTTCCCCCACATAAGATTTTAAAATTTGCAAAATAGGCGTTCGGTTTTTTACTGGAAGAGGAAGATGATCTGTACAGTGATTGAGATATAACATAGGATTCCCAAATTCATTTTTCAAAATTGATGCAACATCTTCCACTTCTTTTGCTGAATAACGCACCATGTGACTCCCTCCAATAATTGCTCGAATTGATTCATTAAACAGCTTTTTTGCATGTAGTGCGATATTTAAAATTCCAGCATGAGCACAACCAGTAATTATTACTATTCCAGAATCGGTGCGTAAATATACAGAAGCATCATCATACACTGGATCGACTTCAACACCGTTTTCATTTTTATGATAGACAGAAGGTTCCACACCAGTGATATATGGACGTTCCTTTATTTCTCCTGAAAACCACAAGTTTGGTGCAATTTCTACAGGTTCGGATGAATAATGAAATTCTATCATTGATTGTAAAGGTTCTTTGATACGTGGAAATCCTAAATTTAGCTTTATAAATAATATTTTGAAGAATTTATGTTCTTTGACATCTGGATGAGCAAAAATATGTAAATGATGATCTGCTGGAAGAGATTTGAGATATCCAGGTAATGCATCGGTATGATCATAATGACCATGAGATAAAATCAAAGTTTTTATTGATTCAGGAGAAATCTTAATTTCTTGCATGTTGTGAAGAAGCTTTCTACTTGATGCACCTACATCAAATAAAAAATAAGTAGGTTGTTTTGAGTCTATTTGTGATACATTCGAGATTTTAATTAAAAATGATTGACCGTGTCCTCCTTGAAAATTGCTATTAGGAAGACTTTCATTGCTAAAAAGATTAATAATTTCAAATAACATAGTGTAGGGGTAGAAGAACTTTATAAAAACTTTTTACTTTTTACTTTTTACTTTTTATTAAGAGATTTATCTACAATCAAATAGAATAGAAGTTAAAGATAAAAGATAAAGTGAAGAAAATCGAAAAAATTAAAATTAATTTTATCACAAAAATTCTAAAGACGCTATAAATTTCGGTGAATTTCGATGATGGGTCAAGATTTCATATGCATAGGCAATTTTAATTAAAGTAGGTTCTTGAAAAGCACCTGCAAAAAAAGAAATACCGACAGGCAATTCATGAACATAACCCATTGGGACAGTTATACTGGGATATCCTGCAATTGCAGCAGCAGAAGTGCTAGAAACGGTAAAATGATCTCCATTAATCAAATCAATTGGACAAGCAGGATTTGCTGTAGGTGCAACCAGAGCATCAATTTGATGTTCTGATAAAATACGATCAATACCATTAGTCCGAGTTGCTTGTATGCACTTATTCTTAAGCTTTTTGTATTCATTTGAATTAAGATCATCTTTTTCTTGTGCTTTTAGGAAAATCTCTTGACCAAAATAAGGTAAGATTTCTGATGCATGTTCTTTATTGAAAGAAATTAAGTCTGAAAGTGAATGAATTGGCATATTTGAAGGTAGATTGTGCAAGAAACGATTGAGATCGGCTTTAAATTCATAAAGCAATAATTCAAATTCCCAATCATCTAATTCAGGAGGAAAATTGAAGTTAATTGGATCGATAATAACTGCACCTGCTTGTTCCATCTTCTGAATTGCTTGTTCAAATAAATTATCAACTAGATGGTTATATCCACAATAATCGCGAACAATTCCTAACCGGATCCCATGTAATCCTTGATCATCTAAGAATTTAGTATAATCTGTTGGAATTTGCTGGGGAATTTTCTCTCCTAAACCAGCAGGATCAGAATTCTTAATACTTTCACTTGATTCTACCATTACTGAAAGAAGAATTGCGGCATTTTCAACAGTTTGAGCAATGGGGCCAGCTGTATCTTGACGATGTGAAATTGGTATAATGCCATCTTGACTAATCAAGCCAACAGTTGGTTTAATTCCTACAACTGAGTTAATATGAGCAGGACAAAGGATTGAACCATCTGTTTCTGTGCCAACAGCAGCAATACAATAATTTGCAGCCACTGCTACAGCAGATCCTGAACTTGAACCACAAGGAGTTCGATCTAATACATAAGGATTCTTCGTTTGTCGGCCAATGCTACTCCATCCGCTACTAGAATGGATACTACGAAAATTAGCCCATTCACTTAAATTTGCCTTTCCTAAAATAATTGCACCTGCATTTCTAAGCTTTTTAACTAATTTTGCGTCATAATTACCAAAATAATTAGCCAATGCTACTGAACCTGCTGTTGTTGGCATTTCATCAGCAGTTACAATGTTATCCTTGATAATAACAGGAATTCCATATAGAATTCCCTTAACTCCTACTGATAAACGCTGTTGATCTAATTCTTCTGCTATTTTAATTGCTTTTGGATTTATACTAATAATGGCTTTTAATTGAGGATTATTTTTATCTAGTTGGTTGATCTGTTTCAGTGATTCTTGCACCAGCTGCTTTGCAGTTATAGAACCTTTTCTCATTTTTGCGGCTATTTCCAGAAGACTTTTGTTATATTTAATCCCCTCGTTTTTTACTATTTTTTTTTCGTTCATTTTCATAATATCATCTTGAAAAGTCAATAAAATAATCTTTCTTTGATAATTAATTATGTAATTAATTTTTCAATTATTATATGCAGAGTAATTCTTGCAATTTAGTATTTGTCACCTTTATTAATTTTACATTTTGTTAAATTCAAAAACATTATTAGGGGATAGAGCTAAATGAAAAATAATTCCTTTCTTAAGTTTACAAGTTAATGATCCGACAAAAATATTTTCTCAAAAATAATTAAA